>NZ_BADY01000189.1:0-17671 GCF_000241185.1 Pseudoalteromonas sp. BSi20495 | reverse complement strand
ACACGCCAGCGAGCTGTGCGTCTACCAGTTAACAAGGTTGCACATTTTGTAGACGTAGAGCTTGCTCACGTGAGAAGCAAGGCTTCTAATTATTAAGTTATTTTAAAAACTACGTTTTTATACGCAAGCAAGCTTGCGCGCCTAGCAGTTAAATTTTCACACTGCTACGCAATGCTTTGTTTTGGCCGTGCTTGGTTTTTTTATCCATGCGTTTGCGCTGAGAATTTCTACTTGGCTTGGTGGCTCTTCGAGCCTTGTTCACCACGGTTGCACTTAAAATAAGATCTTTTAAACGCTTAAGTGCATCATCTCTGTTCAATTCTTGGGTTCGGTGGCTTTGGGCTTTAATTATTAAAACGCCATCTTTAGTGATTCTAGAATCTTTTAAAGCGAGTAAGCGTTCTTTGTAAAAGTCAGGTAATTTAGAGCGGTTAATGTCAAAACGTAAGTGTATAGCACTTGCTACTTTGTTAACATTTTGACCACCGGCACCTTGAGAGCGAATAGCTGTAAGCTCTAGTTCCCACTCATCAATTGTGACTGTATTTGAAATTGTTAACATTGTGTTCAGCTCTCGTTGTCAAAAATGCATTATATCATTTGTACATTGACTTAGGGTGAATCAACTAAAATCGTAGTACTTTAGGTCAACTCCCATGAATTGTACTGTAAAATTCGCCAATACATTATTATGTATTGGCATATGCAATTATTTAGTTTCTAATTGCACTGCCCTATCTATTTAGGGCTTCATATAATAATAGCTCCACGATAATAGGAAATGCCTGCATGAAAAAAATACTCGTATCACTTAGTTTGTTAGCAATGAGCTTCTCTGGTGTTGCAAAAGATATCACTGAAGGTGATTTACAAAGCTACATGAAAGCACTACCAGCGGTAACAAGTTGGGCGAGCGCTCAAGATTCTCTAAAAGGGCTGGACCTAGGAAGCATGTTAGGTGCGTCGGCTGACCAAACAACATCAGAGCAAGGCTCGCTAGCTAACAGCGCGCTTAGCATGATTAAAGAGCAAGACTTATACAAAAGTTTTGAAGGCGTAACGAGTCGTTACGGTTTTACTCCAGAGCAGTTAATTACTGTCGGTTCTGAAGTGTCTATGGCTTACATCGAAAACCTTAAATCTGGCTTATCTACTGAAAATAAAGAAACAGCAGATAAACTAATGGGTGGTTTTCAAAGTATGAAAAGTGTTAAAGACAAAGGCGCTAGCTCGCTAATGGGCTCATTAGGTAATGCATCAAGTACCGCTAAATCAAGTGAGCCAGTCGTTAGCGAAAGTAACCTTGAGCTTGTGAGTGAGTACATGCCACAACTTAAAAAGCTTTTTGCACTTCTATAAGTTTTGTTTTATAAAAAGGTGGCTTTTGCCACCTTTTTTAATGCCTAAAATAATTTATAAACAGATGCATAAAGTTTATTTACTTCTACAATTTAATTATCTGTATTTTTAGGTGTAATGTATGAAGCAATGGCATGTGGTTATTGGTTTATTCTTTATTTTTACTGTGTATTTTTCGGTATCCACGTACGCAAAATCAACCCAAGCTTTTAGTGCTGGAGTTATTGCTCAGGAGCAAATATTTCCAATAAAAGTATTGCAGCTTGGTAATTATGCGCGTTGTGCTGTTGTTTCTGCACAAAAAGAAGATGCATTTTATTCTGCTTGTTATATAAAAAAACAGTCTCAATCCAATTGGATTGCAGAATCGGCGGGTGCACGCTGCGAAATAAGGTGTATAACGCATCTTGACAAAAATGGCCTCTCACAAACGACATACTTTACAGCTCAATAATACTAATTTTAATTAATACATGAGTATTTTAAGCGCCAAATAACTCATTAATTTAAGGCTATTTGTATAAGTCGCTCCAGGATTTTTTTATTGGTGTAGAGCCTTCGTTTATTTGCCGACTAGTTAAAGCGCTACATGCGCTCTGTGGTTGCTCAATATGTGGGCCTGAGAGTAATAAAAAATATTTTTTACCATTAATATTTCTGTTGATAGTGAACAGTGGAAAATCAGCTTTTATCAATTGAGGTTTTATTGTTTTTTTAGAGGTATACGCGGCATATTGACAATAATAGAGCTCTTTCGTATCACTTTTTTGCTCTCCCCATGCGTGCATTAGTTGCCAATCTGTAGATGTATAACGTCTAGCGTCGACCATAAAGCTGCCATGTAATGCAGGCGTTGAGTAGACATCGTTAATTGTTGTTTGCGCGTCTTGGGCGTTTGCATAAGGGCCTGTTACTAAATAGTAACTGTTGCGGGTTTGATGTTTATATAATTTTAAAGGATGCGCTTTTGAGTCAATTTCCTTTGCTACTATTACTGCCGATTCAAATTTTTTAAATACACCAAGCTGAACAAAAAAAGACTTTTCTGATGGCTTATCAACTAACTCTATTGAGTCTATTGTATTGTTTTTAGGTTGTAGAACGATATCTTTTAGAATAATAGTATCACCTGTTTTTGAGGTAACAACGCGCTCTGGTAAGTTTTTAGTAACGAGGCTTTTTATATTTAATGTATTTGCTTCAACTTCAATTTTGTAGTTTCCTTGACTCACATTAGAAAAATAATAATACCCGTCGTACTCGGTAGTTGTTGTGTATTCTTTGTCGCCATTAATTTGCTTTAAAAAAACGGTTACGCCTGAAACAGGTTTACTTTTATCGTTATTTTCAAAATAAACAGTCCCTTCTACTTCATTAAAAATAACCATTGGTACATCAACTTTAGTCTGACCTCCTCGGTGAGCGTAGGTTTTTATTTTTCCAAGTACAGGTTGCAAATATGGATTAGGTAAAGTGCGTAAATCGACCTCTAAAATTTGCCCGCCGTGACTACTTGGCAGTAGCGCTTTACCTGTATTGTTAGTGAATTTATTTCGCCATAAATAATTACCGGTAAAGCGAACGTCTTCTAATGCTTCATCACCTTGATCAAATACTCGATTTTCGTTCCAGTCAATAAAAGCAGATGCTTCAAGCTGTCCGCCGCTAAGAGCTCGTGGGGTGTCAAATATCATATCTAACTCAAGATGATCAAAGCTAAATGTGCCGTTTAAACCTAATGACACGCGCCAATCACCACGACTATCGTATTGGCCTGAGACTTGAACATTAAAAATATCATAGCGATAAGTATACTGATGGCTTAGTTGCGCGGTCGCTGATGAATCAGGGTTATACGATAACTGGGTTTGGTTAAAGGTCTGTTGTGTTTGCGGCCAACGTAAATTACTACGCAGGCTAACAAGCTTTCCCCCATTTATAGGCAGCCAATCGAGTGTATTTGTCCACTTCCAAGAAGCGATATCAATAGATGAATAAAGTTGATTGGTTAATTCATCTTCTTGTTCATCATAAAAAAGGCGTCCAGCCCATGTACCACCAATGTGATTTTTATTGATACCTAATGAAAATGTATTGTTGTTTGATTTATTTTCACGATTTTCGTTAAGCCATTTCATATTCCAGTTTAAAGAGTCAAACGAATCAGAACGACCATTTAAACTAATTGATAATTTATTTTTAAGCACATTATTTTGTGGTAAAAACAATGCGCTCGAGAAATCATCTAAGGCGGTATATTCTAAATTGACGTTTACGTCGTTATAAAAATCATTAGAGAACAAGCCCCTAAAGCCTGCATAATAAGCGCTGCCAGCATTGAGTTGTTTGCTAGATAAAAATCGATAGCTGCCATGCTCCGTAAGTATATTTAATCCTGATGATATATAGCGAGAGCGCTCATCAGATGCTAGTTGAGTGATTTGTGCATCATAGGTTAAATTTTCACTTATCCCATATGAAACACTGGCTTTAAATGTGTCACTAAATGTATTTTGAGTATTTTGGTTGTTATCAAATACGCTTTTATCTGTTTCAATTAACTCAACTTGATAGCTTATTTTCCCTGGTGATAGGGCATCCTGCCCTATCGTGTATTTTTGAGTGCGTGTAATTTGCTCACCTTGGGGGCCAAAAAGCTTTATTTCAAAAATATTATTGCCATAAAATGTTTCTATATCGATAAACTTAACTAAATTATCGTCATTTGCTTGTGTGGTCGCTAAAAATTGCCCATTGCGATATAGCTCAGCTTGCCAACCGGGTAAAGCGGGTTCTTCAATGGTTATTGACGAAAAATTTTGTGCTGAGCGTGGATCGGCATTCGAGATATAAATACCTCTGCCTTGGCTTGAAGCTGTCGTCAGCTGATCTGATTGAGATTGAATATCACCCAATTGATAATGAATGCGAGCTAATGAATGATCTTGCTCGGTCAAACTAAAATCTTTGCTAATTTTAAAAAATGTATTGTCGCTATTTTCATTTTTGTTAAACCGAACTTCTGCTCTATGGTGAAATAAATCAAAATAGCTGTTGAGTCTAATTAAGCCTTTATAACGTGCTTGTTTAGATGTGGCAGTTGATGAAATTGTATACTCAGAAATTGGGTAGGTAAGTAGACGATATTGATCTTCTATAAAGTGATCATATTGTGGGGCAATAGCTTGCTTATGCGTGATTGACGTGTTTTTTTTATCATTTGTGGTGCTTAATAAATTACTCATAAAGGAGACTTGCATGAGTGAGTAATCAAATGTTGAGTCGGTTTCTAAAAGCGTATTAATAACGGATAAGTCTACGTAATGATCGTAATCGTCTTTTGCCCAAAAAGATGCCGTTGGTGTTACCGACTGAGCTGCCAATAACGTTGTACTTAGTGCAAGCTTCGTTGAATCAACGGTTGCAGTTAAACTCCCTTCGGTAATACTAAAGTTAATCCCCATCGTTGATTTAAGAACACTGATTGGTAGTAACAGCTTATTTGATTGCGTGTAGTAAGCTTCTAAGTCGGATACCACTGAACGGCCATTTACTTTTACATTTACGATCACGAACGCCTCTTCATCAATAGTCCATTGATGAAGAGGCGTTAGCTCATTAGCGACTAATGTTTGAGGCACAATAACAATGAGCAACAAACTAATTAAAGCGCCATAACGCAATGCGTTTAGCTTAAACACGTGTTATTGAATATTAACGGGTATTGCTAACTCAATATTGCCACCATATTGGGGATTTTCTTTGTATTTAAGTGTAAGCGGACCGACAACGGGCTGTTGCAACGAAATATAGACTTTACGACGCGATAAAGGCGTATAAACGGCTACGTTTGTTACTTCCCCAACAGATAAGTTATTACTGTCTAGCAGTTCAAAATTACCATATAACGAACGATTTCCCGTTAGCGTTTGCCAAAACGTAACGGTTGGTCGACCATTTTGGCTAATTAGTTGCGGGTTGATTAGTTGCGAATCAGCTTCTAACTGCCCATGGCGCACAATTACCGGAACGCTGTAAGATATTTTAGGGCGTATGGTTATTCCTTCTGCATTAGGGGCTGGTGCTTCTGACGCAACTATTTTAAGTACCGCTCTGTATTCTCCTGCGGGTAATTCTGCTTTTTTTCGTACCGTCATTCTTATAGCTTGCATGCCTTTTGGCGCTATAGAACCACGGCGTGGAGAAAAGCGTAACATGCCAGCAGCAGAACGACCCTCTACTTGCTTAGGTGTTGCATCTATTAGTGACCCTTCTTCGGTCATGTCTTTGTGCGTGATACTAAGTTTAAAGTCGAGGTTTTTATCAGATGTATTTCTGATCATTAATGAATTATTTTTAGTTCGTCCATCAAAATATAAACGATATTCAGATAGAGAAAGATTAGCACTGCAAATTTGAGGTAATAGAAGAGTCAGGCAAAGCGTTGCCCAGCGAAAAAATTTAAAACTCATGAGACAACTCAACAACATGATAAAGCAAAAATGTGGAGCATTAAGCTCCACACAATTTATATTATTAGTAGCCTAGGGCTATAATAATATAAGAAATAATATTACTGAAAAGATACATCGACAGTGTAGTCTACTTCATAAGCAGCGCCAGCAGTAAGATCGGCAGCTACTGTCATATCACCATAAACACCGATTACGATATCAGTTGCGCTTGCATCAGTTGTAAATGCAGAAGCAACAGTATCAGCCGTTGTTACAGTTGAAGTACCATCAGTGGCAGTCGTTACTGGAGCGAAAGTAAGGTTGGCACTTGTACTGCCTGATACAGTGATGTTCATTGCTGAATTTGGAGCCAAACCTGAAACAGTTACGCCACCTAATTGAATGTTTGCGTCTGAAGCATCACAATCGCCCGTTACTGCGCCAGCATTATCCATTGTACAAGTAGAACCTGTAGCTAAACGAATTTTACCAAAATGTACTTTGTTATTTTCTAAAAAAGTTGGTTCGCTCCAACCATTTACACTTGCTTGTAATGTTTCGCTAGATGCAAGTAAAGAAGTCGAAGTCATAGCGAGTAAAGCGGTTGCTGCAAAAATTTTTTTATTCATAATTTTTCCGTGTTTAAATAATTATTATTGTATTACGTCCTTGTTTAATCTCATTTTCTAAGAGCTCGTAATCCATTGGCGCCAATTTAAACACAGGAAGTGCATTTTTTAAATGTTTTATTAACAAATGCAACTTTAAGGATAATAAATAAGAAAAAATCATTAGCAATAAAAGTTGGTTAATTTATTTATGGTTGTTTTTAAAGCAAAAAAAGTATGTTTTTATTGCAGGTGTAAGGCAAGAGGATTTCTTTTTGTTAATATATTGCTAGGTTATTTGCAATGATAAACTTAAGCCCACAACAATTTTGGGGCGTGAGTTTATTTAAGACATTTTACGAAGTGTAGTCAGCGGGGCTATACGTAAAATCCAATGTAAAAATGCCCATGGCCATGTTGGTATAAAGCTGTTGGCTTTTTCTTTATTTATAGCTGTTACAAGTGCTCTACAGCCTGTTTCAGTATCGACAATAAAGGGCACTGTTTTTACTTTTTCGTTTATTTCACTTCTAATAAAACCGGGGTGCACACAACTTACCTTTATTGGTGTATTTATTACGTCTATGCGAATGCCTTCGCTCAGTGATGTTATTGCAGCTTTGGTCGCTGCATATACCGTCATAGCGCGTCTAAAACCACGCACTGCACTAATTGACGAAATAGTCACTAAGTGCCCGTGGTTTTGCGCTCTAAAAATCTCCATTGCAGCTTCGGCCTGCGCCAGTGCTGCTACAAAGTTGGTCTCAGCGGTTTGTTTATTGGCAGTAAAATAGCCTGTACCAATAGATGCGCCCTTGCCCATTCCTGCATTTATAATGATGCGGTCAAGCCCGTTAAACTCTTCATTAAAGGCTTTAAACACGCAAAACACTTGCTCGTGGTTGTTTACATCAAGCACTTTGATGCTGACGGTAATGTTAGGATTTACTTGCTCAAGTTCGGCTTTTAACAGCTCTAATAATTCATATCGGCGAGCGCATAGAGCAAGGTTACAGCCTTTTTTAGCAAACTCTTGTGCCATGCCTTTTCCTAAGCCGGAACTTGCACCTGTTATTAGTATATTTTTGCGCATTATATTTGCTCCTTAGGTATAGGTAATTAATTTTTGTTGTGGGTATTGCTCTAAAAAGTGATGCTCGTTTAAGCTGCTTATACCTAATTTACGGCTTGATCCTCTGCCTCGCGCCACAACTTTAGTAACACCTGCGTTAACTAAACCCCAATTAATATCAATAAAGCGCTCAAGCTTTAATCCCATTAAATGACTGGTAATAATACTAATAGGCCCGCCTGAAGTATAAATAATGACTTTTTTACCATCATGTTCTTTGGCTATTTTTTCAAGCGCACCCAATACTCGAGCACAAAAAGCATTAAAACACTCTTTATAGAGCGTGCTGTCAGGATTAAGCATCCACTGCTCTATGGCATTAATAAATACTGTTTTAAAATACTCCATTGGATCGATTTGCTTACTAAGCACGGCATGTACTTGGCTTGGAGTGGTAAGCTCAGGATTAGAAACCGCTAAAATATGCTCGTGGTCGTACTCATTTAAGCGCGCATCATTAATTACAGCGGACGTATTATTAAGTGAAGCTAAACTGAGTTCTGCGGTTTGATTGTGGCGCTGCATAGTGCCTGTAATTACTACATCGGGTATGAGTTGTTTTTGCGCTAAATACTCGCCCACTAATGTAGCTTGTTGTTGCCCTTTTACCGAAAGGTTATCGTAATCATCTGCGCCAAAGCTTGCCTGCCCATGGCGTACTAAATATAAAATACACATTAGGCGTTTCCTTGATTGTTAATGGCTTTTTTACAGCGCCATAAAAGGTAATGCACAAATACCCAAAAGTTTTTAAATGCGGGATTTGTTGTTTGCCCATGATGATAACGATAATAAATTTGCTGAACTATGCCTGCTAATCTAAACAAGCCATACACTTCGTAAAAAGTGAAATCGTCGACTGTAATATTCATTTTTTTACAGTAATAAGCCACAACTTCTTTTCGTGTCAGCATGCCTTTTAAATGTGTTGGTTGTCGGCGTGTAGCTTGCGCTAAAAAGTCATCCTCAGGCTCTACCCAATACGCGAGTGTGTTACCCAAATCCATTAATGGATCGCCAAGCGTGGCGAGTTCCCAATCTAAAATACCCCGCACTTTAGTGTAGTCGTTGACATCAAGCACAACGTTATCAAATCTAAAATCGTTATGAGTAATACAAATATGCTCAGTGGCAGGCATATTATTATGAAGCCACTTAATGATTTTTTTACCACTGGGGACATTCCATGTTTTTGCTTTGATAAAGCGCTCACTCCAACCGCTAATTTGGCGTTGTGTATACCCTTCGCCTTTACCTAAGTGACTTAAATTAGCGTGTTTGTAATCAACTTTGTGTAGTTCTACTAAGCAGTCGAGTACATTTTCGCAAAGTTGTTTTGTGCGCTCAGGTGTTGTAGTTAGTTCGCGCGGGAAATTTCTACGCGCAATAATGCCGGTTAGCTTTTCCATTACATAAAAGTCGGTGCCGAGTATGCGCTTATCTTCGCAAAATACTTTCATTGTTGGCACGTAGCTGTAAACCGGTTTTAGTGCTTGTTGTAGTTTAAACTCGCGGCCCATATTGTGAGCGCCTTTGGCTTTAGTGCCTTTTGGGGCACGGCGTAAAATAAGCGACTGCTCTGGGTAGTCAAGGCTGTAGGTCCAATTTGACGCGCCACCGGCATATTGCGTAACACTTGGCTCACCGCTTAAATTACTCATGTGCAGCTTAAGCCAGACATTTACTTTTTGTATATCGAGCTCTTCGCCTTGGCGTACGCTTTTGGCTTGATCTAATAATTGTGTGTTCATCGTTGGCCTTTTATTATTTTGATTTTAAGCGCTGCATAGAACGTGTTTTTTTCAGCATGTTTTTAATGTAGCACTCAACAGGTAAGAGCTTTTTCATTAAAAACGCCTGTTTACCTAATTTATGGGTCAAAATTAAAAATGGCCGTTTGAGTGATTGCGTGTAAATAATATCAGCCACTTGCTGGGCATTAATTGGGGAGCGTTCAAACGCATGGTTAAGCATGGTTCGCATAGCAGGCTCGCTTGTGCGCATTGATTCGTTTAAGTTGGTTTTAAAAAAGCTGGGGCACACAACGCTCACATCAATGTTGTCGTGAACTAATTCAAGCTTTAAGGTTTCGCTAAAGCTAACCACGGCAGCTTTTACTGCATTGTAACTACTCATAAACGGAATAGGCGTAAGACCAGCCTGTGAGGCAATGTTAATAAAGTAACCTTTACCTTGTTGTTTAAATACGGGATAAAAGGTTTTACAAACACGCACCACCGAAAGCAGATTAATATCCATTATCCACTGCCATTGCTCAATTGTCTCGCCCTCAAGTGAACCGCCGGTAGCAACGCCGGTAGCAACGCCGGCGTTATTAATAACGATATCTACGCCTTGCCATTTGGTTTGTATTATATCGCGCAAGCTCTCTATATCAGCTTGCTTAGTTATATCGCAGGCGTAATAAAACGCATCGGCTTTTAATGCTTGCAGCTCGGCAATTGTCGCTGCTGCGCGCTCGGCGTTTATATCGGCAATACAAATTTGTAAGTTGGCGCCTAAGTTATTTGCATAACTTAGTGCTAATGCTTTACCAAGCCCTGTTGCTCCACCTGTTATTATGAGTCTTGTTTTCATGTGGTAGCCTTAGCGGTATTTGTTTATTTCGAGGCGAGAAACCATACCCATATGTACTTCATCGGGGCCATCAGCAAGGCGTAAAATACGCCCCATTGCATTAAACGATGCGATAGGGAAATCGCTCGACACCCCTGCCCCCCCAAATATTTGCATAGCCATATCAGACACCATTTGCAACATGTTTGGTACCACTACTTTTATGCTCGATATTTCGGTCATGGCGTGTTTAACACCAACGGTGTCTATTTTCCATGCTGCATGTAAAGTAAGTAGCCGAGCTTGATCGATTGCCATACGCGCTTGTGCTACTCGCTCTAAGTTACCACCGAGCTTTATAAGCTGCTTACCAAAAGCACTGCGCGACATACCTCGCTTAATCATCATTTCTAAACAGCGCTCTGCTGCGCCAATAGCGCGCATACAATGATGAATACGCCCAGGCCCTAAACGTCCTTGTGCAATAGCAAAGCCTTTACCTAAGCCTAAAATAAGATTTTTTTTTGGTACGCGTACGTTATTAAATTCCATTTCGCCGTGGCCGTATGGAGGGTCAAAATCACCACAAGCACTTAGCATACGTTTAATATTTACACCCGACGTATTTAGCGGCACAAGTACCATTGAGTGCTGACTGTGTTTATCGTTTTCTGGATTGGAAAGTCCCATAAAAATAGCCACTTGCGCATTAGGGTGGCCAAGTCCTGTAGTCCACCACTTTTTACCATTTAAAATTAGGTCGTCGCCATCAACATCTATTGTTGCTTGCATATTTGTTGCATCTGAGGAAGCTACCTCGGGTTCGGTCATGGCAAATACAGAGCGTATTTCACCGTTTAATAATGGTGTTAGCCATTGATGTTTTTGCTCATCGTTTGCAAAGTGATATAGCACTTCCATATTGCCGGTGTCGGGGGCGTTGCAATTAAAAACGTCTGATGCAAATAAACAATGCCCCATTTGCTCTGCAATGGGAGCATATTCAAGGCAACTCAAACCTTGTGCTAACGTGCTATCGGGTAAAAATAAATTCCAAAGCCCAGCTTGTTTTGCTCTTGCTTTTAATAGATCAATCTGAGGTGCTAATTGCCAGCTTGTCCAATCGTTTGTGCTATTTTTTGCGTGGTTGTGCGCAACGACTGTTTGCTCAACAGGGAGTACGTGATCTTGCATAAATGCTTTAACACGATTTAAGTAATCTTGGCTCTTTTGGCTTGGCTCAAAGTTCATACGGTTGCTCTGTTTATTTAAAACCTAAATCCAGCATAAAACATTCGATCCAATGAATTAAATGAAATATATTACCAATCAAATGTGAATTATATTCATAAGTTAAAGGGCGTAAACTCGAATGATAGAAGCTAAAAATATTCAGCAGCTCGATTTAAATCTTCTTAAAATATTTGAGAGTTTGTACTTTGAGAAAAACATGAGCGAAACAGCCAAGGTTTTATATATAACCCCTTCAGCGGTAAGCCATGCGATTAAACGTCTGCGCAGCGTATTGAACGATCCTTTATTTGAACGCCAAGGGCAATTAATGCTGCCAACACCTGCGTGTCAACGCATGGCGCCTGCGCTAATAGATTTACTCGAAAAGTTACGCCAAGTATTACAAGCGTGTGGTGAGTTTGATTTAGCCACTACCGCTCAAACTTTTAAAATAGCGCTGCACGATGCTATTGAGCCAATAGTATTGCCTAAACTACAACTAATACTTGCTGAACACGCGCCAAAGGCAACGCTTGCCAGCGTAAAATTGAACCGTGATGATATGCACAAACAATTGGCTAATCATCAAATTGATATAGCAATAGATGTAGCCAGAGCAATTAAATCACCTATTAGCCATGCCGTACTTTCGAGCGATCACTTTTGTGTATTAATGAAAAAAGATCACTCACTTAAAAATCAATTAAATATAGATAATTACTTAACGGCCAAACATGTAGCTGTATCTAACAGAGCAACGGGTACGGTTATTGAGGATATAGCATTATTACAGTTAAGCTTAAATCGTGAGGTTGCTATACGTTGTCAAACGTATTTTTCAGCAAAAGAGGTAATAAAAAATTCACCATTTTTACTCACTTTGCCCTCCATGGTGGCAAGTCAGCTACTTGATGAAACTTTAATTGCGCGTCCAGTACCAACTACCATGCCTACTATTTATCAGCACTTATATTGGCACCAAAATACAGATAAAGACGATGCATTAATATGGCTACGCAGCCAAGTAGAAAGTATATTTAAGCGTTAAGTACAGCTTATAACGACACTTAAAAATCATTCTCAAGTGGATTTGTTTTAAGTCTACAGCAAAGTCTAATAATGAATTTATATTTGTAGATGTCTAGGGCATGTTTACACTAATCTGCTTATATAGGCAATAATGCAACATAAATGTCAAATATGCGGCTGCTCTTTGGGAGCGTCCTTGGGGGCGACCTGTTGCCTATATGGATGTTGTAAAGGATATGATCATGACGCAGGAGCAGTTACCGAGTCTCGTGATTAAATAATCCCTAGATAGAGTAAACTTTGATCCGCAAAGGTTAACAGGTCCAAGCTTGGAGAGTGAAATGTGTCCGTGTAAAGTAAATTCTAAGAATAAACAGAGCTTACACAAGCAATAATAAGCCCTGCTTTTTAGCTATAACTACATTGTGCGTTTGTTTTTAAGCTTTAATCCGCCAATTAACAGCAGCGGCCCTATAAACATTGCCAGGCCATAAATACCGCCAGTAACTGCGTATTCTGGTTTATTTAAAAAACTAATCGCAATTAAAATAGCCAGTGATGCATTTTGAATCCCAACCTCAATAGAAAGCGTTAGTGAATCGGTTAAATTTAATTTTGAACACTTAGCAATTAACCAACCTACAATCATCGAGCCTATATTCAGTGCTATACATGCCCAAAATACATCGTTAAATGAGCTAACTAATAAAGCGCGCTCTTTTATTACCAATGCGGCAATCATAATGAGCATAAAAAACAATGAAAAGCGTCTAAAAAACGGTTCTGTTTTAATAGCAAAATCATTTTTAAAATGGCGTAACCAAATACCTACAGCAACAGGCACTAAGGTAATAAAAAACAACCCAAGTGATGTCGTCAAAATAGAAAAACTAGCGTTATCTGCTGGCGCAAACTGGCTCATAGCAAAGCCGATAATAAACGGTGTTGTTATTATACTAATAGCGGTGGAAGCGGCTGTTAAGCTTACCGAAAGTGCTAAGTTAGCTTTAGCGAGCTGGCTTACTACATTTGACATGGTGCCGCCGGGACAAGCGGCTAATATCATTAAACCAATGGCTATAGGTGTTGATAAGTTAAGTAAATAGCATAGGCCTAATGCCAATAAAGGCATTGCTACAAGTTGGCCAATTAAACCCATAACGATGGCGAGTGGGCTTTTAAATAACCGGGTAAAGTCGTTTGTAGTGAGCCCAAGTCCCATGCCAAACATAATAAGTGCAAGGGCGAGCGGAAGTATTACTTCAGTTAATATAGATGCATTCAAATTAGGTAACCTCGTTTGTTATTGTTTTTAATTAGAGTGTTAATTTTTAAGTTAACTGTAACGCCCCTTTACAATAAATCCTAATGCTAGAAGTGTTACTTATTTAAAATAGTCGCAATTCGTTTACCCAGTTCTGGAAGTACATCTTGTTCAAACCACGGGTTTTTTTTAAGCCATATATTATTGCGCGGACTGGGATGGGGAAGCACTAAATAGTTTGGCCAATACTCACGCCACGATTTTACTAACTCCGTGAGTGGCATTTTTTTAGTGTCCGGTAAGTGATATGCCTGTGCGTATTTACCAAGCACTATTGTCAGCTCAATATTTGGTAGGGCAGCCAATAATTGCTCGCGCCATGTAGGTGCGCATTCTTTTCGAGGTGGTAAATCACCCGACTTCCCCCTACCAGGATAACAAAAGCCCATAGGTAAAATGGCTATATTATTGGCATCGTAAAATTCATCTCTTGTTAGCCCAAGCCATTCTCGTAGGCGGTTGCCGCTTGCATCGTTAAACGGCACACCTGTTTCGTGAACTTTGATTCCAGGTGCTTGGCCTGCAATTAAAATACGTGCGTTTGGGTTAAATTGTATAACAGGGCGAGCCCCTAAAGATAAATGAGGTTCACAGATCACGCATTTACTAACTTGGTCTATCAATTGGTGACTATTCATGTTTATTTGGCCTTAAATGCTTAATTTTCATCCTAAATGGCCATTTAGAACAAATGAGTTGGTAAAATATCGGTTTATTTTAATTAAAACGAGCGTTAGTTAGTAAAATCGTGATCTTTAAGCTCATTCGCTCTACAGGCCCTTTAAAACCTAATGTTTCTCTGCCCATACAGCAAATTCATTGCCGCTCGGCTCTGCAAAATGAAACCGGCAACCACCCGGAAATTCAAAAATAGGTTTTAATATTGTGCCACCATGGAGTTGTACTTTTTTATACGTGGCGTGAATGTCGTTACTATAAAAAACCAATAGCGCAGCACCGTTTTGAGTTAGCGATTTAAGCGGCGCATTAAAAAAGCCACCATCAAGCCCTTGGCCACTAAACGCCATGTATTCGGGGCCGTAGTCTGTAAATTGCCAATTAAATACATTGCTAAAAAAGGTTTTAGTAGCAGGTAAATCATAAGCAGGGAACTCGACATAATTTAGTTTTTCGTGATCGCTCATCGTTATTAAAGCTCTTATTAAAGTTTAATAAACAACCTTAAACCTTAGTTAGTTGCTAATCAAATATACTGATGTTATTTGAGATCACTATTTTACTAAGTAGCCTGAATTATTGGATAATAAATCTATCTCAAGCAGTTACTTTCAACGTTAACTGCGGTGAGTTTAAATATCATTATGGTTCAATATGTTAAAAAATTACTTTATCAGAGAGCAGGTGAGTAATAAATTTTTTGGTTGGATAAACTTAAATATCACGAATGATAATAACTATCTTTTGTATTTGTAGGCTATATAATAATGCTTTATTTTTTCACCCGCTGTATTTATAAGAGATTAATTCATTATGCAGGCACACCCTCTGAGTGCGCAGCCCACTAAACTACGCGTTATTGAGTTGTTATCGCAATTTTTTAAACTATCACCTATTTTTAGCTATCGTTTTTCAGTGTTTTTACGCTTTTTAATTGCCATTGTTGGCGGCTATTCTTTTACGGCTGCGAGTACCGCTTTGCTGAGTTTTTTATTACCGCTGACCAAATCAGATGCGGTACTGCTGTGTGTATCATTAAGTATTCTAATTTATGCATTAGTTTTTATTTATGCGTTTTATATTAAATCATTAAAAACAGTTTGGATCAGTATTTTACTAACGACTAGTGCGCAAATTTGTTTATTAGCTGTATTGAAGGGTTGGCTATGAAAGACAGTTTTTTCCGCTCAATGACCTGGCTACATACGTGGGTAGGGTTACTCGTTTGTTGGTTATTATATTTAATATTTTTTGCAGGGACTCTTAGCTTCTTTAGAGACGAAATAACGTTGTGGAATCAACCAGCCATACATAATGTGCAAGCCCAAACACAGCGTATAGAAGCGCAAAAACAACAAATAATTACCGGATTTGATTACTTAGCTAACCATGGGGCTAACTCATCAAGCTGGCGTATTACATTACCTGAGCCGCGTATTCCTTCTTTAATTTATGGTTATGCAAAGCCAAAAGAACCAGGCCAGCGCCGCAGTAAGTTTAAAAACACGCAGCTTAACCCTAATACCATGCAAGAGCTTGAGCCCTTTGTAGATACTAAAGGTGGTAACTTTTTTTATCGGTTGCACTATGATTTACATTACATGGATGCAATAACAGCACGCTGGATTGTATGCTTTGCTAGCTTTTTTATGCTGATTGCCATTATATCGGGCGTGGTTATTCATAAGCGTATTTTTAAAGATATGTTTAGCTTTAGGCGTAACAAAGGTAGCCGTACGTGGTTAGATGCCCATAACTTAAGCTCTGTGCTTGCTCTTCCTTTTCATTTAATGATTACCTACACTGGCATGATTACGCTCATATTTATGTTGTTTCCCTACCCTGCAAAAGTAACTTACGATAACGGCATGCGTGGCTTTTTTAACGATGTAACCCCTCGCAACACCATGACCGATAAAGCCCAAGGCGAATTGCCAATGGTGCCAATACAACGTATTTTGGATCAGGTTTATACTAAGTGGCCTCATGCAGATATTACTCGCGTACAAGTTAACCAACCAAATATGGCAGCTTCAACAATTACCGTATTGGTAAGTGCAGGTAAAACACTACGTGACCAAGCACCACGCTTAATATTTAGTGGTGCTACAGGGCAAATGGTCGCTAAAACTGATGACGAGCTAACTAGCAGCAAAGCGCTTTACGAATCGCTTAATTCTATCCATACAGGGCGTTTAGCTACGTGGTTGTTGCGCTGGTTATACGTATTAGGCGGTATTGCAGGCTGTGTAATGATTGGCTCTGGCTGTATTATGTGGGCTAAGCGAATTCGCGAGCGAACTAAAAATAACGTTAAGCCTTCGTTTGGTTTAAAACTAGTTGAAGGGTTAAACCTAGCCACTATTATGGGACTTCCACTGGCAACGTGTGCATTTTTTATTGCTAACAGACTACTTAGCCCAACTACCGCAGAGCGCGCCGATAAAGAAATACTCGCGTTCTTTTTAACATGGCTAGCGGTTGCTCTTTTAGCACTTATAAAGCGCGACACACTGCAATGGCGAGTTATGGCAGCTATAAATGCTGTTGCATGTTTAAGCGTACCGGTTATTAATGCACTTACAACTAACAGTAATATAGTTAGCTATTTGATGCACAAACAGTGGGCTTTATTTACTTTTGATGCACTGTTTTTGTTATTTAGTATATTGTTTTTTATACAAACCGAAAAATTACGTACTGCTAAAAGCAACTCAAAAACAATCAGCCCTAGTCAATCTAATAACCTTAAAAGGCAAAAACCATGATTGATTTACTCGGTTTTAGCCTATGCCTGCTCAGTTTTAACTGTTTTGCGCTGGCTAAGTATAATCATTTTAAAGACGTATTTAAAAAACGCCCTACAGAATCCCAACGTAAAAAGCTGTTATTAGCTGCTTGGATCAGTATTTTACTAAGCTTAGTGCTTTGTATAGTTACTCAAGGTGGATATGGAGTATTACTATTTTGCGGGTTTATGAGCTTAAGTGTCTTAGTTATAATGGTTTTTTATAATTTTTTAGTAGGCTACGTAAAATTTTTTAGTGTTTTAAATAGCGTATTAGTTGTACTAAATGGGTTGTTTTTAGCGTTAAACTAGCCTTAGTTAGTAAAAACGTGATCCGTTACTTTCCCATAGATTAGGGCGTGTTGATCTTTGGTGGGTGAATTTGCAGCAGACTGTTTGGTATTTAGGCAAGGCAGAGCCTATGTAGTGTGGTTATCCCCCATAAATAGGCGATAACGCAGCATAAATACCAAACATGCGCTGCCCAAA
>NZ_BADY01000190.1:0-112 GCF_000241185.1 Pseudoalteromonas sp. BSi20495 | reverse complement strand
ACGCTTCTAACGTGAGCAAGCTCTACGTCTACCACAAAAAGCCAAGCTTCCTATGTAGACGCGCAGCTTGCTGGCGTTTAAAAGCAACTCTTTTATTGAGTATATTAAGTAA
>NZ_BADY01000191.1:0-359 GCF_000241185.1 Pseudoalteromonas sp. BSi20495 | reverse complement strand
CGGTATGCTTCAACTTATTATATCGCTGAGTATAAACCCCATTAATATGGCGCATAACACGGCCTAAATTCGCTTTGGGTGTTTCAATCAACAAATGATAGTGGTTCGTCATAAGGCAATACGCATGAATAACGCAATCAAAGCGCGCTTGTGCCTCACCCAATGTGGTTAAAAAGGCTTGAAAGTATAATTCGTCGTGAAAGGTATTTTGCCGTCCGCGCCCACGGTTCATAACATGATAAAAAGCATGTTCGTACTCAATTCGTTGTGGCCTTGGCATTGTGAACTACCTGTTTTAATAATACTCCTTTGAAGGTAGTCGACTTATGTCATGAAGCAAGTGATTTGACCCCTTTTTT
>NZ_BADY01000192.1:0-577 GCF_000241185.1 Pseudoalteromonas sp. BSi20495 | reverse complement strand
ATCAACTTGTACCAAAGCTGTATACCGTGTTTTTCGATCAACCAATGTTGCTATATGTGAGTTGCTACTTCCTGATATTAAATCGCCCTCCCAGTGACCTAGAGTTGCTCGTGTTTCAATTTCATGGGGCCTTTCATGAATTGTTTTAGCATCAATAATACCTTTATAAATTCCCTTATTTGTTGAGCGTTTACCATGCCTCAACTTACGTTTTGAGCGAAGATGGCTAAGGACTGCTTTTTCGAAAATATAGCGTGATGGGATAAATAACGTTTTATAAATAGTCTCATGTGAAATATGCATTTCAGATGATGCTGGGTGTTTTATTTTTAACCAGCCAGAAATTTGCTCTGGTGACCAGTCGTCTAGTAGCTTAGACTCAACCAAATCGCTAAGTGGATTACCTTTTTGTAATTTGCATTGCTTTGGCCTTAATGCTCGCTCTAGCGCATTTTTATCAGCCGTAACGGCACGGTATTTGGCAATACCACCATTGCGTTTGATTTCACGGCTTACCGTTGACGCTGCCTTTTCTACATTACGAGCTATTGCCCTGATAGATAAGCCTGAAGCTAAA
>NZ_BADY01000193.1:0-436 GCF_000241185.1 Pseudoalteromonas sp. BSi20495 | reverse complement strand
AAGCTCTTCTTTAGCACGAGATAAGTTGTGCGATACCATTGTACTTGTAGACATTTGGTTTGCTTCGTATAAATCAGCAAGGCCAGCAGTGTCGTTGTTCGCTTTTAAACGTGCAACACCACGATTGCTTAATGCAAACGATGTAAGTTGGCGTACTTTAAATTTAGGGCCATCTGCGTCTTTTAAAAGCGCAATTGCTTGTGTACAAATTGTTTCAGCTTCTGCATAATTTTTTGACTTAACATTCAGTGCACAGCTGTTAAATGATTGCTCAAGTGGCTGTGGCGCTGTTGCAGTTTCAATAACCATTAATTTGTAATCACTTGCATCAGCTACTGCAGCAGCTGAACATGTAAGTAGTGAGCTAAGAGCGATAGTTTTGATAAGTATTTTCATGGTCGTAGTCCTGTTATGCCAATTGTTTAAATTAGTGAGC
>NZ_BADY01000194.1:0-231 GCF_000241185.1 Pseudoalteromonas sp. BSi20495 | reverse complement strand
TTTTTGGATTTTTGGATTTTTGGATTTTTGGATTTTTCAATACTAATAACACTTCACTTTCCTATTAAATAAGTAAGTGGCGTCCCCAAGGGGATTCGAACCCCTGTTACCGCCGTGAAAGGGCGGTGTCCTAGGCCTCTAGACGATGGGGACACATAAATGTGTCACTAGGACAACTGAATTTTTAAACTCGTTTCAGGCGAGCTTTCTTAATAACACTACACTTTCCTA
>NZ_BADY01000195.1:0-141 GCF_000241185.1 Pseudoalteromonas sp. BSi20495 | reverse complement strand
CATGAGAAGCTGCGCTTCTAACGTGAGCAAGCTCTACGTCTACAACAATAAGCCAAGTTTACCTTGTAGCGCGCAGCTTGCTGGCGTTTAAAAGCAAAGCTTTTAATGTGATAGCTTGAGTATATTAAGTAATGAGAAGCT
>NZ_BADY01000196.1:0-1263 GCF_000241185.1 Pseudoalteromonas sp. BSi20495 | reverse complement strand
GTTTTAGAATATGATTTGTAGACGTCGAGCTTGCTCACGTTAGAAGCAAGGCTTCTCATTGCTTTGTATATAGGAGTAAATGTATGTGTGGTTTGAATTTTGTAAAAGCGTTGCTTTTAAACGCCAGCAAGCTGCGCGTCTACAGGGTTTATACCCGGGTTTCAGAATATGATTTGTAGACGTTGAGCTTGCTCACGTTAGAAGCAAAGCTTCTCATTACTTAATACCCTAAAAACTACGTTTTTATACGCCAGCAAGCTGTGCGTCTACAGGGTTTATACCCAGGTTTCAGAATATGATTTGTAGACGTTGAGCTTGCTCACGTGAGAAGCAAGGCTTCTCATTACTTAATACCCTAAAAACTGCGTTTTTACACGCCAGCAAGCTGCGCGTCTACAGGGTTTATACCCAGGTTTCAGAATATGATTTGTAGACGTCGAGCTTGCTCACGTTAGAAGCAAAGCTTCTCATTACTTAAATATGCCATTATAAATATACACAGTCCCAAAATGGATATTCTCCAACCTCATTTACAAGCTTAGCACGTAAAGGGTTTGCAACAATATAACGTGCCTGGTTAATTAAATCCTCTTCAGTTCTAAGTTGATGCTCAAAATAGTTTTGCTGCCAAATTGACCCATTAGAATAATTAAACTTATTAATATTCACTGTGGTAATACTTTTATATTGCCTCACAACATCATTAAGAGGTAAATCTTTTAATTGAAACAACCAATGTAAATGATCTGGCATTAACGTATAGCAAATAGTATTTACCTTGTTTTGCATATAAACCAATCCTCTTATTGCTATACATGCACTTTCAAAATTTTTGAATATCTGAGTTCTTTTTTTAGTACATATTGTGACAGAGTAAAATTGGTTTTCGCAGGTGTAGCGCCCAGTTAATAGTTTTTTAGATGAATACATAAAGATTTTAATTTATTGGGTTTTTATAAATATAGATAAAACGCACTGTTCAACAAGTTATATGGTGTACCTAGAAGTAAACGTGAGCTTCTAATTGCTTATTAATACCCTAAAAACTACGTTTTAAACGCCAGCAAGCTGCGCGTCTACAGGGTTTATACCCAAGTTTCAGAATATGTTTTGTAGACGTTGAGCTTGCTCACGTTAGAAGCGTAGCTTCTAATTACTTAATACCCTAAAAACTACGCTTTTAAACGCCAGCAAGCTGCGCGTCTACAGGGCTTATACCCAAGTTTCAGAACATGTTTTGTAGACGTCGAGCTTGCTCACGTT
>NZ_BADY01000197.1:0-129 GCF_000241185.1 Pseudoalteromonas sp. BSi20495 | reverse complement strand
AAATGAAAAACAGACTTTAGTTTAGAAGCTGCGCTTCTCGCGTGAGCAAGCTCTACGCCTACAAGAAATCATAACCGCAGCTCAATGATCATTCCCTTGTAGACGCGCAGCTTGCTGGCGTAACGAGTG
>NZ_BADY01000198.1:0-4973 GCF_000241185.1 Pseudoalteromonas sp. BSi20495 | reverse complement strand
AGAGCCCGAATCTAACGATTCGGGCTTTTTTACGTCTTCATAAAAGTGAAATGTGCGCAATTAACACACACTCATATCGCGACACAAAGATAGTGTAGCATTTGCTATGTGGCTCTACACCGCTGTGGGCACTAAGAATTACCAGGCTTCAAATTAAAGAAACCCGTTACAGAAATGTGACGGGTTTTTTGCTGTCTGGGATTTAGTAAAAAGCCCATGCCGAACTCAGTAGTGAAACCAAAGCTTCGACCGATAATAGTGTAGCATTTCACTGTGGCTCTCCACCGCTGTGGGCACTATGACATGTTAATTACAAAAACAACACATAGGGCAAGTGCAGGTAGGTGTGTGGCCAGCGCAAACCTATGAAAATGTATATGGTTTACTATAAAGAATAAGGGGCTGTTACTAACAGCCCCTTATAATTAAGTTTTAAATTCAATTTCTATTTTATTATTTTCTAACTTGACACTGCTTGGTGGAAAGTTATGGGTTGTTTTAAGCAGTTTGTTGAAGATATGGATTTCCACCCCAGAATGTAAAACAGTATTTACGGTTAGAATGGCTTCATCAAGCAAGGTATTAAGTACTTGTTCTAAACTCGCCACCTGCTTTTCTAGTTGTTCAGCTTGTTGACTATGATGTAGCTGCGTGGAACCAATTTTGTTCATGAGTTCTCTTTTTTATCTGCATCTTTAATCAAGTCTGCTTTTCTAATGCGGCTTGTAAACTATCAACCTGTTCATTTGCAGCTGTTAATTCACTAAAAGACTTATCAATATCTTTGGTCATTTGAGTGGCTGAAGCGGCTAAATTGATTGCCATTTTAGTTCCTGATTCATTACCAATTTCTCCAGCAATTAATTTAGTAGCATCTAACACTTCACCCCCAAATAGCTTTCCTTTAGGTAGTTCTGATTGACCAATTTGAATTATATTTTTTGCTTTCATTGAGCTATGGCTGGCTTGGCGGTCAAGCAATATGTTATCAGCTTCAATGTAGCAATATTGAGAGTGTGAGGCATGCACATAGCCTGCGCAAATTATTCTGCTAGACAGCGATTTATCTTCAGGTTTTTGGTGACTAATAAGTTCTTGTTTTACAACTATATCGCCACCGGTGGTTAATTCGCCAGATTCGACAGCGGCAAAAACGGTGATGTCGCCAGTTACATTAATCCGCATCTCAGGTTCTACACTACTACTGACTATCACACTGCCTTCAAAGGCTATATGACCTGTTTTACAGAGACATAGTTGATAGTAAAAATATCATCAGCACGCATGCCGTTATTTATTTCTACAGGCACGCCAGCAATAGTAGAAAGTAATTCCATTGGATTTTTTTGGATATTTCAGTACCTTCTCCTGCAATTAAGGCATGAACTTGTCCGGGTTTAGCTAGTAAAACATTACCTATTACGGTAAACCCTTCTTGACCAGGAGTAGCAGGTTGCTGCTGGATTAGTAATTCACCCGGTTTTACACTTGCTAATTTACCAAAATCACGCATATCAACACTACCATCTTCTTTTAATTTGAGTGCTTTAAGGCGGTCTTTTAAGGTTTTAACCATGGCTTTAAATTTGCTATCTTGGCCGTCAGTAGGTAAACGTCCCTTAGCAAGTGAAGTGGCCCCGCTAACTAGAGAACCAGGTAGAAGTTCAAATTGCTTTTGTAAGAGCTGCTCTAAAAATGCTTGTTTATAACCTCTAGCAACATGCGCTTTAACTAATTCTTTTTTAGCTTCATCAAAGCTGAGTGTTGCACCACCTTTGGCGAGAGTGAGCGTGCCGGTGGCTAGCATTTTATCATCACTGCTCTCAGCGCTTAAGGTTGCATCGTGGCGTGTTGCAACAACTAAGATTCGTTCAGGTGTCGGACTGTTAAAATAGTTATTTATGGCGTCATGATCGATTTCACACTCGCTGTAAGGCGATTGTTCAATTGCTTCAATGATAAAAGTAGCACTGGCGGGTGCAGACTTACGCGTATCGAGTAGTACATTGCCATTATGAGCAAGTTTAAACACAGTTAATCTTTTCTACTACAAAAGTAAGGTTTAATGAAATAACGTTATTACAGAGTGTTAGAAATTTAGTTTTGAGTCAAGAAATCATCAAAGCGTCGTTATAGGATGGAATAAAAGCTATGAGCGCCGCTCATAGTTTATTGAGGTTAGTTTTTTGTAAGGTGGTCAATTTTTGCTCGTAATATTCCACTACACTTTATAACTGTATGTTCTGAGGATGGAGAGTATATTTTTTCTGATGAAAAAACTATTGCGAATTTTAATTTCAACTGCGGTGGTATAGCAAGTAATGGCAAAAGAGCGCTTATTTCTGCAATTCAATATCCTAAAAATCCTAGTAAATTAAGCAAACAAAATGATGCTGATAATATATTGGGTAATGTCGTGGCTTATGATGATGTAGATAGTAAATTACAGTTACTATCTGACAATGTTTTACATTCGGGGTCAATGCGTGTCGCCATTACCGAAAATCATGAAGATTGGGGGGTTACCCTAGGAGTCTAAATTTTTAGTGACGATTAAAAATCGCGTTTGCAATTTAAGCTCTAGTTTGTTAAAACGAGACAAACACTTTGATAATAAAGCCATAAACAGCAACAAATAGTCAATTAAAAAGACGCTGAGGTGTTAGGAATTTGCCAACTTTAGGTTATTAGTACAATAGGTTACGTACTAAAAAGCTATAAAGAAGGGCTTTTTAGTCTTAAGTTAACTCTTCTTAAGTAAGAAAATGCTAAATACTGAGGTATTCAGCTTTATGTATAGTAAATATCTTAAATGGTTATTTGATCAACTATGTTAACATCCACTTGGTTTACAAAATTTCAGCCTAAATTGGCTCCTCAACTAAGACTTATATGCTTTCCTTACGCGGGGGGGAGCGCATCTAATTTTTTTTCTTGGGCTTCTAAACTTCCGATTTGCGTTGAATTAGTAGCAATTCAATTACCTGGTAGAGGGAATCGATTTAATGAGCATCCTTATTCAAACATGGATGACTTAATTCAGTCTTTACTTGTTGACTTTAAAAGCATTATGGACAAACCGTATATACTATTCGGTCATAGCTTAGGAAGCAGAGTTGCATTTGAGTTAATGAATCAAATAAAGCAAGCAGACCTAATATTGCCAATACATTTTGTTGCCTCTGGGAGTAAAGGGCCAAATTGCCACCCGAGGAAGGAACCTATACATCATTTACCGGCTAAAGAGTTTATTTATGAGCTTAGTAACCTAAATGGTACACCTAAACAAGTATTAAAGAATAAAGAGATAATGGAGCTTTATTTACCTACGCTTAGGGCTGATTTTCAAATGGCGCATGAATATATTTATAAAGGTGACGATGTTTTTAATTGCCCTATTTCAGTATTAGGTGGTGAACAAGATATTGACATTACTTTATCGGATCTTCAAAGTTGGGGAAAACACTTTGAAGCCCCATGTGATGTCCATATATTACCCGGAGACCATTTTTTTGTGGATAGCCATAGTGGGCATGTATTGAAACAAGTAAATAGAATAATACAAGACCTATTAAACAATAGAAGTTGCTAAAGAATGTCAGTAGATAGTGATTTTATTCTCATTACTGTGGATCCCCTCTTTACCTCAATTTAGTTAAACAATATCGAAGTAATTAGCTGTGATTTTGATATATCGCTTATGATATAGGTTTATTTAAGCTCTACGGTGTAACTTTCCCTGATGAGCTAAAAACCCAGTAGTGAAGCGTCAAGCTGAATTTTTTGCAGGTAGGTATATAGCGAGTATGTCGGAGTAGACATAGAACAATGGCTAGATATAAAAACTATACAAAGTATTGAAAGTATTATCGTAACTAAAAATGAGCTTATTTATCTCCATCAACTCAGCTTTGTAATGGTCAACTAATTTTGGCCACAGTTTTAGAATCTTGATATCTAACCTCAGATTCATTTGGTGCTAAACCGGCATTATAATGATGCGGCCTAACATTATTGTAATATCCATTTATGTAATCACTAACGCTATATTTAGCGTCTATAAAATTTCCATATCCACTCTTTGGCATCCATTCCGTCTTAAAGCTTCTAAAAAATCGCTCCATTGGCGCATTATCCCAACAGTTTCCACGCCTGCTCATACTTTGTGTGATTTTATAGCGCCATAAACGTTGGCGATATTTTAAACTTGTATAATGACTACCTTGGTCAGAGTGAAACATCAGTCCTGTCGGTTTTCCTCTGCTTTCATACGCGAGTTCAAGCGCTTTTAGCGTTAAATTAGTATCTGGTGATAACGACATTGCCCAGCCAACCACTTTGCGTGCAAATAAATCAATAACGACGGCTAAATAAGCCCAGCGATTGCCCGTCCAAATATACGTCACATCACCGCACCACACGGTATCAGGCTCAACAACATCAAACTGTCTATCAAGCAGGTTTGGGATTTCAAGGTGTTCATTACCACCACGTTTATATGAACGTTGAGGTACTTGGCAGCTTTCGAGCTTTAATTTAACCATTAGCTTAGCTGCACGATAACGGCTCAATTCAAAATCATTGTTCGTTGCTATCGCTGCGATTGTCCGTGCCCCAGCTGAACCACCACTCATCGCATGTATTGCTTTTACTTCAGCCTCTAACCTTGCTTGCTCAGGTGTCGGCGCTGTATCCCGTATGGCCCAGTACTTATAGCTGCTGCGATGCACATTGAATACGCTACACAGCAGACTAATTGGATAACGCTCTCGTTGATTTAACTTCTCGATTAACGAGAATTGTTCAGGGAGTCGGACATCAAGAGAGCGGTGGTGTTATCAAGTGGTCAGTCCAACATGGTTTTTAATCATATCATTAGGAGTTAAATAGTTTAATATCCTTCTTGGTCGATTATTTAGTTTATTAGCGATTTTATCTAAATAACTTTGGTCAAAGCCATGTAGACTTGTCTT
>NZ_BADY01000199.1:0-277 GCF_000241185.1 Pseudoalteromonas sp. BSi20495 | reverse complement strand
CTTCTTGATATATTTTCTCGCTCTTCTAAAGAAAGAAACGATAATCGACGCTTTCGTTGCACTGGCGATATTCCACCTTTTAGTTTAAGTACTCCGAATATAGAACCAGCATGTCTATCAAGCGTCAAACCTATTTCGCTAAGCGTTTTACCTTCACGCCATAAGAACCATGCTTTCAGCTTTTCAATATCACTTAAACCACGTTTTGATAAGTCAGTCATAACCACCTAATTAATAATCAATTATAAGGTGTTGCATTGACCTATTGAATTCACCA
>NZ_BADY01000200.1:0-177 GCF_000241185.1 Pseudoalteromonas sp. BSi20495 | reverse complement strand
GGTTTCAGAATATGATTTGTAGACGTTGAGCTTGCTTACGTTAGAAGCGTAGCTTCTTATTACTTAATATCCTAAAAACTGCGTTTTTCACGCCAGCAAGCTGCGCGTCTACAGGGGTTATGCAAAAATGCCCAAATTCACTATTTACCACCCATAAAAAACGGACGCTAAATTTAG
>NZ_BADY01000201.1:0-101 GCF_000241185.1 Pseudoalteromonas sp. BSi20495 | reverse complement strand
AAAAAAACCACAATTAAGTGGTTTAAATTAAGTATGGTGGAGAGGGAGGGATAGACTTGCTTACATCCATGTAATCAATCGCTGCGCGACGCTTGCAGCGG
>NZ_BADY01000202.1:0-120 GCF_000241185.1 Pseudoalteromonas sp. BSi20495 | reverse complement strand
AATCTTTACTCGGTGTTAAATTTATCTGTAGATACGCAGATTGCAGGCGGACTAGCGAAGCTTGTAAATTAAACCGCAAAAGCTGCGCTTTTAACGTGAGCAAGCTCTACGTCTACAGCT
>NZ_BADY01000203.1:0-101383 GCF_000241185.1 Pseudoalteromonas sp. BSi20495 | reverse complement strand
AAAATATGACGAGCTGCACTCGTTACGCCAGCAAGCTGCGGGTCTACAAGGTAATGATCATTGAGCTGCGGTTACGATTTCTTGTAGGCGTAGAGCTTGATCACGCGAGAAGCGCAGCCTCTAATCTAAAGTCTGTTTTTCATTTTAAATATGACGTGCTTCACTCGTTACGCCAGCAAGCTGCGCGTCTACAAGGGAATGATCATTGAGCTGTGGTTACGATTTTTGTAGGCGTAGAGCTTGCTCACGCGAGAAGCAAAGCTTCTCATTACTTAATATCCTAAAAACTGCGTTTTTACACGCCAGCAAGCTGCGCGTCTACAGGCTATTCCAGTCTTGTTACTTTTACTTTTATTTTTCCTGCGTTCGCACCATAAAAGCGGCTTAAGTCGTTTGCAAATGGGCAAAACTCACCAGATTTAGTAATTTTAATATCAGCGCCGTCAGCTATTTTAAATAGGTGCTCGTCGTTTTTATTAATCGCTCCTATCAACGAAAACCATTGTGCATGAGGCAATCGTCTAAATGGTTCAAGCACTGCCATTGGGATTTCTTTTACGCCAAGCTTCACATTATCGCGATGCCAACCTATTGGTGTGCACTTTATACCATCGTCAAACCAGTATTGATTTGGATATGGGGTAAAACGGTAAGTAGCGCCTTGCTCTAGCATAAGGCCAGTTGCATTGTATTGCTCACTAGCAAATACTATTACATCTTGGCTTTGGTTAACGCTCAGCACATTCATATTTTGATTAGCCAGTTCTATATGTTGGCTTAAACCAATAAAGCTAAGCGTGGTGTTGTCGTTATAGCTAATTTTGTAATGCAGTTTTTTAAGCGATTCTGGGCGGTAACTGGTTAGCTTGTTAATACGCTCTGCAACGCTGTGATGCACTAAAGGTTTAAGATTGCTAGCTTCGTTATCTATAAGTACATAGCATTCTCTGTCTACTAGTTTAAATAAGGGGTTAAACCAAAAGTAATTTTGCTGATGACTTAATGCGAGCGGATCAGGAATAACCGTCACATCATCTTGCGCAACTAAGTTGTTATCGGGTAGTAGTGTTGTGTAATCTATATCGCGGCTAGTTAATAACGAAATATTAAGCGGTTGCTCTATTAACCACTCAAGTGCATAACGCAAGCTAATATCGGCTAGGCCATCGCGGTAGTAACCACCACCAATGTCTGAATGCGCGCCAGCAAACCACAGCTCGGTAATATTATTTTGATGGTTCATTAGTGTGGGTTCAAAGGCGCGGCGTTTTTCGTCAAGCGATACACAGTGCAGAGCTTGAGATACGTTTGTGGCTATGGTGTGGTTTTCAAAAATAACATGTTCAGCGCCGCGCGTTGCTTTACTTACTTTTGATAAGCCAATTGAGGCTACTGTATCAAATACACAAAGGTAGACTCGTTCACATATTAATAACTCCAGACATTTTGCAAAGCGCCTGGCAAGTGCTGCACCTCGACTAAAACCTGTTAAAAGTAGTGAATCGCCTAGTTGGTAATGAGTTTTAAAATCGGTTAAAGCCTGATTTAAAATACTGGCTACATCGTCACCACGAGGTGCAAATGTTTGGTTTAATACACGCTTTAAGCGACTACCTTTAGTGCCTATCCCTTGATAATAAAAACTGAGTTGGTTTGACTGTGGGGTAATGGGGGAGTCTTCTAATTTACCGCCAAGCAGTAAGTGTAATTTTAGAATATTAGAAATACTGGCGTCTTCTTTAAAGTGTTCTGAGCTAAATTGCTCTGCGTCACGGGGCTCATTCCCTGTGCCATCAAAGTTGAAAATTAGCGTTTTGCCCGTCATAACCCAATTTCCTTAGTTGTTTTAAATACTCTACACAGACAATGTTAAAAATTAAAGACAGTGATAACGCTCACTGCCTTTAATTTAAATCGCCTTTAATGTAACTTCATTTTTGGGCGCACTACACGCAGTACTTTTTCGCTTATCCATAATGCAAAGGTTTTTGCACTGCCGTGAATAGCGCGTTGATGCATTCTATAAAGCGATATATACATAAAGCGGGCAATTTTACCTTCAATAAAAAAGGTATTACTGGTGAGGTTACCCATTAAATTACCCACAGTACTGTAGCTTGATAAATTAACAAGTGAGCCATGGTCGCTATACTTAAAGCCGCGTAGTGGTTGCTGTTTTAGCGTGGCGATAAGGTTTTTTTCGACGCACTGCGCCATTTGGTGCGCCGATTGTGCGCGTGGTGGTACTTGCTTACCATCTGCCTGCGTAAATGCGCAGCAATCGCCTAACACAAAAATGCTTTCATCAACGGTGCTTTGTAAAAACTCATTTACTTGAATTTGGTTGCTGCGGGTCAACTCAAAAACACCTAAATCTTTTATAAAATCAGGCGCTTTTACGCCTGCTGCCCACACCATAATATCGGCATCAATGTGTTCTTCATCTTTGGTGATAAAGCCTTGTGCGGTGCCTTCTTTTACTTGCGTTTGCTCACGTACGTTTACGCCGAGTTTTAATAGTTCGCGTTTGGCGCTGGTGGCTATGCGCTCTGGTAATGCAGGTAAAATACGCGGGCCTGCCTCTATTAAATGTATATGTAAACGTTTAGACGACATATTTGTTAAGCCATACAACTTTAATAGCTCAGACACATGGTAAAGCTCAGCTGAGAGTTCAACACCGGTAGCACCGCCGCCTACAATGGCGATATTGAGCGATTGTTGTTGATTGTCGTCCTGATGAAGGCGCGTAAAGCTGTCGAGTAATGAATGCTGAAAGCGTTCTGCTTGTTGGCTTGAGTCTAAAAAGTAACAATGCTCTTTTATACCTGGGGTATTAAAGTCGTTACTTACGCTGCCAATGGCAATAACAAGGTGATCGTAGCGTACCGTGCGCCCAGGTAAAATGGTGTGGCCTAACTCGTCGTTGAGCGCGGAGAGAGTAATTGTTTTATTGCTTTGGTCTATATTGCAAAAAGTACCAAGTTGAAAACGGTAATGATGTTTTGCGGCATGGGCTGAGTACACAACGCCATCTAAATCGGGGTCAATAGAGCCTGTCGCTACTTCGTGCAGTAACGGCTTCCATATGTGGGTACGGTTTTTGTCTATTAACAGTATATCTGCTTGGTTTTTTTTCCCTAGTTTATGCCCTAGTTGGGTTGCAAGCTCTAGCCCGCCAGCACCACCGCCAATAACGACGATTTTAGGTATTGTAATACTCATAACGTTGCCCTTAAAAATAATATACCCAAATAATCTGTATTATTTTTAGTGTTTTGAGGTTATTTGGGTATTATGAAAATTATTTTTGGCAAACGTAATAACATACTCTTTAGTGAGGTTATTTTGCGCTTAAATAAAGGATATGTCAGCAAAAAATGATGATTAAAGGCATATAAGTTATACTCACTTTTTTATCGCTTAGCTGTGCAGTTAAATCGCTGTTTGAAAAACAACGAAAAGGGTATTTATGACCACGCCATTAATTCAGTCACTTGAACAACATTTTGGTTTTAGCCAATTTAGAACAGGGCAGCAACAAACTATAGAGCAGCTTTTAAATGGTCAATCGTCGTTGGCTATATTTCCGACCGGCTCGGGTAAATCGTTGTGCTACCAACTCACTGCTTTGCACTTACCTAATTTAACCTTAGTGGTTTCACCTTTACTTGCGTTGATGAAAGATCAAATTAGCTTTTTAAATAGCAAAGGTATTTATGCTGCCAGCCTTGATTCGAGCCAAGATCAAATGCAAAGCAGCACTGTAATGAACGACGTGCGAAACGGTAAAATTAAAGTATTAATGGTCTCGGTTGAGCGATTTAAAAACGAACGCTTTAGAGAATTTATAAGCCAAGTGGCGCTTTCTATGCTGGTGGTAGACGAAGCGCATTGTATATCAGAATGGGGCCATAACTTTAGACCCGACTACCTTAAACTGCCACGTTACCGCGAAGAGCTTAATATTCCTTTAGTGTTGTTGCTTACTGCAACGGCCACAAAAAAAGTAAAACGCGATATGGCAGAGCGATTTGCTATATCGCCTGAGTGCATTGTACAAACGGGCTTTTACCGCGCTAATTTAGATTTAAGCGTGTTGAGTGTTAAAACAGCCGATAAAAATACCGAGCTTACCAACATTGTGCGCGCGCAAAGTGGCCCTGGTATTGTGTATGTAACGCTACAGCAAAGCGCAGAGCAAGTCGCTAATGTGCTAAGCGCGCAAGGTATTCACGCTGTTGCTTACCATGCAGGGCTTGAAGATACGCTACGCTGGCAAATTCAAGATGACTTTATGGCGGGTAAAATTAACGTAGTGGTGGCTACCATTGCCTTTGGTATGGGCATTGATAAGTCGGACATTCGCTTTGTTATACATTATGACTTACCTAAATCGATAGAAAACTACAGCCAAGAAATTGGCCGTGCAGGGCGCGATGGCAATCCATCAAATTGCTACACCCTTGCCAATTTAGATGGGCTAAATACGGTTGAAAACTTTGTATATGGCGACACCCCAGAGCTTAGCGGTATTGAATATGTAATTAACGATATTCGCCAAAGCCACCAGCAATGGGAAATGCAAGAGTACAGCCTTTCAAGCGAAAGCAATATTAGGCAACTGGCCCTTAAAACCTTGCTAGTACAACTAGAAATGCAAGGCGCAATAACGCCACAATATGCCTACTATGCCGATTTTAAATACAAATTTTTGGTTGATAAAAACGAGCTACTAAGCCAGTTTGACCAGCAGCGCCAAGCATTTTTAACACAAATATTTAGCCATACCGATTTTAAAAAAATATGGGGTACGCTAAATTTTGACTCCCTTACACAAGCCGCGCAGGTTGATCGAAAACGTGTAGTGGCTGCTCTTGACTACCTAGCCGAAAAAAACCTAATAACGCTTGAAACTAAACGTATTACCCAAGTATACAAAGTGCATGGAGAGGTTATAAACAACCCTGAACTTGCCCAGCAACTGCACGACTACTTTAGCGATAAAGAACAGGCCGAAATTAAACGTATTGCTGCACTGGTTCGCTTTTTTGAGCTACAAAGTTGCTTAAGCTATAACTTAGCGCGCTATTTTGACGATCAAAATGCACCTGAGCAATGCGGGCATTGTAGTGTGTGTAGAGGCCATGCGGTTAAGCTTGAATACTCTATAGAGCCTGCCTATATTGACGAGCAACTTATTTATCAAAAGGTAGATGAGTTTTTAGCGCATATGGCAGGTAAGGGTAATCATAATGTGGGTATTGAAACCCAATGCCGCTTTTTAGCGGGGATGAGTGTGCCGTTATTTGCGCGTAATAAAGTGCGCCAGCTGAGTGGTTTTGCACTGTGCGAGCAGATGCGTTATAGCGAAATTAAAGCAACACTTCTTGCTAGATAGGTATTTAAATAATTACCAAACCAGAATAACGATAAAAAATGTTAAATTTTTGTTTGTTTTCTCGTGGTTTAACTATACTCAACGTGGATATTTCGTTCATACATAGATGATGTGAGCATCGAGACTTCAAAATTGATTGTTTTAGATGTGTTTAAAACTGCTGCAAGAAAGAGACAAAGTGGCTCGTTTGCATAAGCAGTAATGAGTAATAGTAAAGTAACCACGTTTGGTATTGTTTTTTAAGGGGATAGAGATGAAAAAATTAGTGTTATGTGTTCTGTTTTTGTTTAGTAATGTTGCCTTTGCAGATTTTGCCATTATTGTGCATCCCTCGAATGATAGCAGCTTTGACGAGTCTGTTATTACTCGAATTTACACCGGAAAAGAAAAGTCGTTTAGTAATGGCAATACAATTATTCCTGTATCTCAAGAAGAAAAAAATACCGCTACAGAGCAGTTTAACAGCAAGTTACTCAATAAAAGCGCTTCACAGTTGAGAGCATATTGGTCAAAACTTATTTTTACAGGCAAAGGCACGCCACCTAAAGCGCTCGAAAATGACGCTGAGGTCATTAAAATGGTTGCAACTAACCCAAATACCATTGGTTTTGTTTCTACCTCTGCGGTATCGGGCGATGTTAAAGTGGTTTTAAACTTTTAATATTAAAAAACACCAAACAAGCGTGCTAAGTAATAGCACGCTTAATATTTTTAATTGGCATACCCGCTCGTTTAATTAAATGAGCTACTTTAAGATAAAAAAGTATTGTTTATAACAAGACAAAAATTTTGTTATTTAGTTGTTATCGATAATTGCTCCCTGCATTGCTCTACCTCCTGCACCCATACAGTCGTATATAAGAAATTTTAGTATCAGATTAACTAATCAAATTGATTAAGTATTATTTCGGATTAGTATTATATTTATCAACTACAATAAAATTTACTAGCACGTTTTGACCGCTCGTGTATCCTAATTGACGAGTTTCTCTTATTTAAGCCACTATGCCGCATATTGTTATCCCCGTTGAAAATATTTCTACTATCTCAGAGCCAGTTACATGTGCTAACTGCCAAGCCTGTTGTTGCCAATTAGAAGTGCGCATAGTAACCGATACCGGCGTGCCCTTTAACTATATTGAATACGACAAATGGGGGAGCGAGGTAATGAAGCGCGCAGACGATGGTTGGTGCGAAGCGCTCGATAGAAATACGCTTATGTGCTCTATTTACGAAAACCGCCCATTGGTATGCCGCGAGTTTGAAATGGCGTCGGGTGAGTGTATTACTGAGCGCGATTTAGCGGGTATATAGTGATAGCAAGTTAGTTAACTAGATTATACCTACATACAACTTATTGCTACCTACAACAAAGGGGCTTAAAGCCCCTTTTTTAATTACTGTAAAACGCTAAACACTTAAACTTTAAAGTAACTAATATATTTCTTAAGCGTGTTTGAAAGGTCAGCTAATGCAACGGCTTCTTGTGCGTTACTATTAAGTGACATACTGGTTTCTTTCGACATACTGGCAATTTCTTCAACGCCGGTACTAATTTGCGCCACGGTGGCTACTTGGTTTGATGTTGCTTCAACAATTTCAAGTACGTTACTTAATGAGTCGTTAGCTTGTTGCTGTATTTGGTGTAGTAACTCGTTTGCCTCGTGAGTAAGCGTTAAGCCGTTTTCGACTTGCGGTACAGTGGTTTCCATTGCTGTTACCGACGCTTGCGTGTTTTCTTGTACTTGCAAAATCATCTTTTCAATATCGCCTGTTGCATCACCGGTACGCTGGGCAAGTTGTCTTACCTCATCAGCAACAACGGCAAACCCTCGGCCTGTTTCGCCTGCTCTTGCGGCTTCTATTGCAGCATTTAGTGCAAGCAAGTTTGTTTGATCAGAAATACCGCGTATCACACTTAAAATATCGCCAATGTGCTTTACATGTTCTTGAAGTACATTTACTTGAGTAACCGTCGCTTTTACCGTTACCGATATTTGTTCAATTTCGGCTGCTACTTTTTGCACTGCCGTACTGCCTTGCTGCGATAACTGGGCCGTAATTTTTGAATTGTCTTCAGTTTGCCTTACTGCATCGGCAACAGAATGAATACTGCGACTCATTTCTTCTAAACTACTGACAGCAGAATTGGTATATGTCACTTGTGTATCGGCTGCGCTTAGTGCTTGTTGTGAGCCTGATGCCACACTTGCCGAATGTGTTGAGAGCTCTTTAGATGAATTAATAATACTATCTACAATGGCTTTTAGCTTAGTTTGCATTACTCCTACTGATGCCATCATGCTGTTGGGGCAACACGAGTGTACATCGCCTCTTAAATCGCCTTGTGCGATAAGTGCAATTACTTCAGCGGCTTCTTGCGGTTCTCCACCGACTGAGTTTCTGATCAGCTGGCTAATAATATAAGCGACGCTTGCACCAATGATAATAGCGAGTGCCGTTAACGAAATCATCCATATTTTAAATGAGCTGGCTACTTCGCGGGTATCGATAGTTGTTATTTGATTTGCTTGCTCTTGCAAGTTTATGAATTGGTTTATGGTATTGAGCCACTCGGTAAAAGCAGGGCGGGCATCGTTTAATAAAGTATTCGAAGCCTCGTTTAAATCACCCGCATTTTTAGCACTTATTACATTTTGTATAAAAGGGAGGGTACGTCGTTCTATTTGGTTAATTTTATTTATAAGTGAGCGTTCTGCACTCGACATATCTGTAGTTAACTCGGCCATAGCGCGGCTCGATTTTTGATAAAATGCGTCGAGTTCTTTTATATTATTAAAAACGGTATTTAAATCGCTCTGGTTTGTTATTAACACAACATCGCGAACTGCAATAGCCCTGTCGTGTACACTGCCTCTAAAATTAATAGCGTATCGCTGTTTTACCGAATTTACGTCTGTTATGTGAGTAATATTAGAGTTAATGAGGCTAACACGTGAAATTCCGATAATGGTTAAAATAAGCATCATTGATAAGATCACGCCGAAACCAGTAGCTAAGCGCATATTTATTGTCATGGTTTGTCCCAAATATGAAAAGTACTCGTTTTAAGCTTACCAGTACAATTAAGAAATTTTAGAATAATGAATGCATTATGCACCATGACTACTAGTTTTAGCACAATAATAAGTTTTTTTTGTAAAAAATATGTATATAAAATTTATGGTTAAGCTATAAAGCTAAAAAAGAGGCCTAAGGCCTCTTGAGTTTATCTATATTAAATCATTTATTAGTCGTACTTTGCTTCTAGCTCATTAGCTGTATGAAACTTTTCATGGCTTTGTAATTGCTCGTCGTATTTAACGAGGTTTTTAAAGTGCGCTAATTGACCTGAGTTTTTAACTATTTCAACAATAAACGACATCATAAAGTCAGCGCCGGTTAGAGTATCGCCCACTAAATAACGTTTACCTTCTAGGCGGTCGTTAAAGTAGCTAATTACTTTAGCTGTTTCAGCGTCGGCATAGCCTTCTAAAAACTGTGTTTTAGCGCCATCTTTTAGTACAAACATTTTAAGTAAAAGCGGTAAAATTGCTGAGCTTTCTGCAAAGTGGAGCCATTGCTGGTAGTCAACATATTCAGCGGTATTTACTTTTGGAGCAAATTTACCGTTACCGTATTTAGTAATAAGGTAGTCGGTAATAGCGCCTGATTCAGCAATAATTAAACCGCCGTCTTCAATTACCGGCGACTTACCAAGTTGATGAATATGTTTTAATTCGTCAGGGGCTAGGAAGGTGTCTTTGTTGCGCTGATAAGCCACAATTTCGTAGTCAACATCTAGCTCTTCTAAAAGCCAAATTATACGTTTAGAACGGGATTTATTTAAATGGTGTAGTTTAATCATGTCAGTCCTTTTATGGCTTGTAAGGGCTTGGCCTTACAAGCCGTTTAAAATTAAAGTGGGTTATTAATTTTAACCACTGTTTTACCAAAGTTTTTGCCGCAAATCATATCGTTGAACGCGCCTACTGTATTTTCGATGCCTTCTACCATGTGCTCACGGTATTGAATTTTTCCGTCTTGTAGCCATTTTTGCATGTCTTGTGCAAACTCGTCGTAACGGTCACCGTAATCATCAAAAATGATAAAGCCTTGCATTTTAATACGCTTAGTAAGCAATTGACCCATTAGCATACCTAAACGGTCTGGGCCTTCTGGCAAGCTAGTAGCGTTGTATTGCGATACTAAACCACACAGTGGTACGCGCGCTGCGGTATTTAAGAGTGGCAGTACGGCGTCGAATACTTTACCGCCCACATTTTCGTAGTAAACATCAATGCCGTTATCGCAGGCTTTTTCTAGCTGCTCCGCAAAGCCATCAGCTTTGTGATCAATACAGGCATCAAACCCTAGTTTTTTAACTGCGTGTGCACATTTTTCGCTACCACCAGCAACACCCACCACTTTACAGCCTTTAATTTTAGCTATTTGACCAACGGTTGCGCCTACAGGGCCTGTTGCTGCTGCAACAACTACGGTTTCGCCTTCTTTAGGCTGGCCAATATCAAGTAAACCCATATACGCTGTAAAGCCAGGCATACCCATAATACCTAATGCGTATGAAGGGTTTGCAGGTTCTTTACCTAATTGCATTAAGCCTTCGCCGTCGGTAATGGCGTAGTCTTGCCAACCGGTGTAGGCAAGGACCCATTCACCGATCCTAAACTTATCGTTTTTAGACTCTTCTACTTGGCACACTGTTGCGCCAACCATTACATCGCCAATATTAACTGGATCTGCGTACGACTTAGCATCGCTCATACGACCACGCATATACGGGTCTAGTGATAGGTAAATAGTGCGTAGTAAAACTTCGCCGTCTTTTAATGCAGGAAGCTCTACCGTTTTTAATTTAAAGTTTTTTTCGTTCGGGGCGCCATTAGGGCGTGATTCAAGAGTAAGTTGGCGACTAGTCGTAGACATAAAAGATCTCCTATTAATATAAATAAACTACTTACCGAATGTTCACGCTTTAAAAATCGTGTTCAGCTAAACAATAATGCGCGGCTAAGCAGTATGAATATGTACAATGCGTACCTTGATAAAGGAGTTTTGGGCGGGTGGTTGATAATTCAACCTTTGCGCAGATTTAATTAGAGTAATTAGTCTGCTTTGAGCTTACTAAATATATGATTGTTGTAAAACACCCCGTTTTTATAAATGGCCTGTTTAAGCACAGCCTCTTGCTCAAAGCCGCTCTTAGTAAGTGCCTTCATAGAGCCAGTATTACCAGCAAACACAGCGCCAAAAATTCTATTTAGGTTAGATTGCGCAAACGCTTCTTCGCAGATAAGTTCAATAGCGCGAGTAATAATGCCTTGCCCCCAATAGGTTTTATTTAGCCAATAACCAATTTCGCCACTGTGGCTGTATTCAAATTCGCCGGAAGTTATGCCAATACAGCCCGCAAATTCCCCATTTACAACAATGGCCTTAATAATACCGTTTTTTGAGCCTTGGTTTATCCACCAATCAGCATCGGCTTGCGTATACGGAAACGGAATTTTTGACGATAAGTAACGAGTCACCTGTTCATCATTTAAGGTGTTAATAATAAAAGGCGCGTCTTGGGCTTTAAAATCTCTGAGGGTGATCATATTTTTCCATAAATTTTTAGTATGCACGCTAACTTAGCAATCATTTAAGAGTTAAACAATCAGAACCTAAATTAAACGGTTTACGGCTATTACTTTGTTTTAAAGTCCTCTAATATAAGCAAAATATTACACCTATTTTAGATGCCATTATGCACCCTCACATTAAAGCGCTTTATAACAGCGCCCAAAAACCAAGCCGTTTAATTATTGGTTTAATGAGCGGCACCTCGTTGGACGGGCTTGATGTTGCACTGTGTAAAGTAACGGGCGCAGGCTTAAATACACACATTGAGGTTTTAAATTTTACCACTGTTGATTATAACGACGATTATAAAACTAAAATAAAGCAGGTATTTGCTAAGCGAGAATGCGATTTAGAGCTTGTTACTTTATTGCACCCGTGGGTAGGTAAACTCCATGGCGATATGGTTAATAAGTGCTTACATACTTGGCAAATAAATCCGGCAAGTATTGATGTAATAGCAAGCCACGGGCAAACCATTTACCACTGTCCGCAGTCGCAACATAATCACAAAAGCTTTAATAACGGCACCTTACAAATTGGCGATAGCGACCAAATAGCCGTTACTACGGGTATTACAACCATTGGGGATTTTAGGCAAAAACACATAGCCGCAGGAGGCGAGGGCGCACCACTGGCTGTGTATGGCGATTATTTATATTTTTCGAGCGCTATTGAAAGTCGGGTTTTGCTAAATATGGGCGGCATAGCTAACTTAACGTTTTTACCCAAAAATGGTGATGCAAACGGTGTGTTTAGCTCCGATATTGGCCCCGGTAATACCATTATGGATGCCTACGTACAGCAGCATTTTATAGGACTACATTATGACGATGGCGCAAAAATAGCAAAAGCAGGCAAGGTAAATACGCCATTATTGAATGCATTATGTAATAACGCGTTTTTTAAACTCCCAATGCCTAAAACCACAGGGCCTGAGGTATTTAACTTAGCGTATTTAAACGCCGCACAGCAACTTACAAATACTCACCATTTAAGCCACGAAGATATAATGGCCACCTTAAATACCTTTACTGCAACCGTTATAGCAAATGCATTAAACGAGTGTGCAGAGCGCGCACAAAATTGTGTGGTGTATGCAAGTGGTGGCGGTATTCATAACCCGTTACTAATGGCGCAACTTACAGCGCTTTGCCCACGTATTAAGGCGTTTAAAAATACTGACGATTTAGGTATAAATCCCGACGCAAAAGAGGCCGTGTTATTTGCTATTTTAGCAAACGAATGTCTAGCAGGAGAGCAGCAACATCTAAGTAATACTGCACAAGGTATCGCGGGAGTCACTATGGGTAAAGTAAGTTTTTCAGACTAATAACTTATAAGTAGTGTCGCGTAATTTAAGTGCAGTGAGTACTAAAACAGCGATAAAAACGTAGAACCCATACTCGCAAAGTAGCTACGAACGCCTTGAGGCTTAGCATGTTCAGTTGTTATGTGTTCAGGAATGTAGCCTTGCTCAAATGCTTTAATGTACACATCGAGTTGTTGGCTTTCTTTTAAGGTCGTGTTTTTTCCGTGCAGCATCATTTGCACTACAAAACACTGGCTTTGTGTAATGTTACTTAAAGTTAGGTTTACAGTACCAAATTCAAGGTCGTCATTGCTCAGTGTTTTTTCAGTAAAATACTGCGCCCCACGCGCACTGGGTTGCGTTGCACTTAGTGAAATAACATCGCTCTCATTTGCGCCATCAGGCAACACACACTGCAGCGTAATGTTATGCGCAGCATTGGCTTTTAGCGATAGCTTTTCATATTCCATAGCGTGGCTCATCGCCGCAGACATAGAATCATCAAATGATTGCAGTGCAAATGTTAGTTGCACTAAAGGTGTACTCATCTTACTTAATCTTCTTGAGTGTATTCATTTATCGGATAGAGATTATCGCGGATCAAAGTTACAGAATTATGACTCTTATGGTATAAAAAATACGCGTTAAGTTGTGGTGAGTTTCGGCACGGGAAAAGCTATTTAGCAAGAGAGGGGATGCCTTTGAACTCTACCAACGTATGGCTTTTAATGAAATCATGTGAATAAAATAGCCAGACTTGTTTTAGCATATTTTTGGTACATTTTGTTTAAGTGAATAACTTTCTCTATGTAACCAACATGCAAGCCGAGCACTTCTTGACCTATAGTAATGTTATGGTTACATTGATTAAATACACTATCGCACACTAGCAGAAATAGGGATTAATACCTCTCATGGAAGAAACCGATTTACTCGAACAAGATCAAATTCAGTTGGAAATTGATGTAATCTCTACTTTTTCATTAGCTGCTCAGCAGAATGCTTACTCAGTTCTTCGTAATATTCAGGTTTTTGTCTCTGAAAATAACCAGTCAATCTATCGAAACTTAAAGTTAAAGTTATGTGGTATTGACGGGTGGTTAGATACGGTTGAATGGTTAATTGATGAAGTTACTTCTGGCCAACCGGTTAGGTTACCTATTAAAGAGCTAAAGTTTCCTTTTGAAACATTGTTCGGTTTAACCGAAGAAATGGTTTTGCAGCTTAATTTTGAGTTGGTCGATAGCGAAGATAAAATAATATGCAACAAAATTCATAAAGTCAGTGTATTACCTTCAAATTTTTGGGGTGGTGAAACACGCCAACCAGATTTACTTGCTGCTTTCGTTAAGCCAAATGGTTTATATGTAGAGTCTTTAGTGAGAAAAGTTGCATCTGTATTAGAGACCGGTGGCCATGGGCGTTCTGTAGATGGATATCAGTCCAACACTAGAGAAAAGCCTTATTTAATGCTTGCAGCGCTTTGGAACGTGATTTTTCAGGAAAAACTTGCGTATGTCAGTCCACCACAAGGTTTTGCTAAAACGGGTCAGCGAATTCGCCTAGCTGCTGATATAAGTCAATCTAAAATAGCTGCGTGCTTAGATTCGTCGATTTTATTTGCTAGCTGTATCGAGGCTATGGGTTTAAACCCAGTAATTGCAATTACTCAAGGACATGCATTTGCTGGTGCATGGCTCATTGATGAAAAACTTCCTGTTCTTTGTAATGACGATCCTCAAGATATAAGAAAACGTTTCGATAATAGAGACTTGGTTTTATTTGAAACCACGCTTGTAACAAATGCCTCTGCTGTAACTTTTGAACAGGCTAAAGAATACGCCCGTAATTTACTCGGTGAGGATAAAGAAGAAGAGTTTATAATGGTTTTAGATATTGCTCAGGCAAGATCACAATCAATAAAGCCATTATCTACAATTGAGGAAGCACGAATTGAAAGTGAATCTACAGGTGAAAGTATAGAACTTGTTTTGTCTGAAATCCCTCCATTACCACCAGTGCGAGCTGAAGAACGTATAGTTGAAGATAGTCCAGAGACGCGCATTGAATCATGGTGTAGGAAGCTTCTTGATTTAACTAAACGTAACCGGTTATTAAACTTTAACGATAGATCGGTATCAATTAAATTATATTGCCCAGACATAGCGAATATGGAAGATATGTTAGCTGATGGGACTAAATTTAAGTTTTTATCAACGCAAGAGAGCCCATATTTTGACTCTGATCGTGACAGTGAACTATTTCGCTTCCAAACAGGTTCAGAAATTCATAAAGAGTACGCTTTAAACCAGTTAAAAAATAAAGTTTTGTTAGCTAATCAGCCACCTAAGCGGGTTGAGAAAAGTGCGATTGAGCTTTTTAGAAAGGCAAAAAATGATTTAGAAGAAAGTGGTTCAAATACTTTATTTTTAGCTCTAGGTTTTCTGAAATGGAAAGAGAACGCGGACGATAGTCGAAGCTTCAAAGCTCCATTGATATTAATACCTGTGAATTTAACCCGTAAAAGTGCACGTGCTCCTATCTATGTAGAGCAAGTACAAGGTGAAGATCCGATTTTTAATCTTACTTTGATTGAGTTTTTATTATCTGAGCACGATATCAACTTAAATGAGTTTAAAGATGAATTACCTGAAGATGATAGCGGGATAGATGTTCCTTTTATTTGGCACAAAGTCAGGCAAGCAGTCAGTGAGCAGCAAGGTTTTGAAGTTGTAGAAGAGTTGGTTCTATCTTCTTTTTCATTTGCAAAATATTTAATGTGGAAAGATTTAAGAGATCGGTTAGAAGTTTTAAAAGAAAATCAATTTGTTCAACATTTAGTCGATAATCCAAAAGAAGCGTATATTCAAACAGCAGAGTTTGTTGAACAGCATAAAGTTGACGATGCTATAGATCCTGCTGAAGTATTTACTCCATTGAATTGTGATAGTTCGCAATTAGTCGCTGTAGATGCGTCAGCGAAAGAGCAAGACTTTGTTCTTGAGGGCCCTCCAGGAACAGGGAAGTCAGAAACTATTGCTAATATTATTGCTCATAATATTGGTAAAGGTCGCAAAGTCTTATTTGTTGCCGAGAAAATGGCGGCCTTGAACGTGGTATACAAAAGGTTGCAAAAAGTTGGATTGGATCACCTGTGTTTAGAGTTACATAGTAATAAAGCAAACAAAAAAGCTGTGCTAGATCAACTTGGTCAAGCTTGGCAATTTAGAGAAGGGTTGAATCCTGAAACGTGGACTATGCACATCTCTGATCTAAAGGATAAAAAAGATAAGCTAAATGATTATGTAAGAGAACTTCATAAAAAATCGAAGTCAGATATCTCTGTTCGTGACGCAATTTCTAAACTTGCTTTAAACAAAGATAATATTAAATTCAGCTTAGATTGGCCTCTTGATTTGGGTGCAGATAAAACATTAGAAAATGACTTAGGTACACTCAAAGACGCGGTTCTACAGCTTAAAATTGCATTTGAAGACATCTATGATCTGGATATTACTAGTTTCTCATGTGTTAATTCTTCCTCATGGTCGAATGTTTGGCAAAGCCAGCTTATCCAAAAAATAGATGAATGGGCTTCTCAGTTTGCAAGCATTTCAAATAGGTTTAAATCAGCTTTAGATGTTTTAGAATTAAAATTACCTGACATGACTGGCAAGAGCTTATCTGCTTTGAACTCATTACATAAGCTAAAAGAGTTTGCAAAGAGCCGTAATATTTTATTTGTACTGAAGCCAGGTTTTAATGAACGACTCAAATTAATAGAAGATATTGCGTTACGAAAAGAGAAACTAGATGAATTAATTAGTAAGCAAGATAGCCTCATAAAGATAGAGCTATTACTAGCAGCTCCAATAAGAGAATGGCACTCAGAATTTAAGGCGGCCGATAATAGCTGGTTTAAAACCTTTTTTGCTAGATGGAAAATTAATCAACAAGTTAAAAGCTTTGGCTTTCAAAAATTTAATAATTTATCTGTTTTATCTGAGCTCATAAGGGCTAAAAATCTTGCAGAAGAAATCAGTAAAGATGTAACTGAGCTTGAAAATTTAGATATTTGGAAAGACTGGTCAACCACTACAGAAGAGTTAATAGCCACAGCTGAATTTGGTAGATTAGTGAAAGCTAAGTTAAATGAAGTCTTTCCTCTTACGAATGACCTAACTAACATTTTAGTATTAATAAACAAGTATTTCGTTGATGGCAGAGATTATCTAGATAGCTCACTACTGGTCTCTAAACTTGATGAATTCAACTCAACATACATTGAATTTGAAAAAGTACAAAAAGATTTATTTGATTTCAGTATTACGGTTCCTTTTGATTCAAACTTAACTAAAATTAGTAAGTCATTGGCTAAGGTGAAAGATAATCAAGCTAAGCTGAAAAGTTGGTGCGAGTGGGTTAATGCAAAAGATATAGTAAGTAATATCGGTTTAAGTACAGTAGAACAGGCACTAAGTTCAGGTGTAGTTTCATCCTCTGAGTTACTAGATCAATTTGAGCTAGCATATTATAGCTGGTTGGCCCCGCTCATGATCGATGAAAGCAAAGTGTTGAGAGAGTTTAAAGCTTCAACCCATGAAGCAACAATTGATGCTTTTTGTAAGTTAGACGAAAAAGTAGCTAAGATCACGAGCGAATATATTATTGCACTTGCTTCAAGCAGAGCACCTAGTAAGGAAATAAAAGATTCTAAAAATGATCAGCGCTTTGGAGTATTAGCAAAAGAGGTTCAGAAGAAAACCCGGCACATCCCAATTCGAGCTTTAATTAATGAGCTAGGGGAGTCATTGCTAGAACTTACACCATGCATGATGATGTCACCACTTTCAGTAGCTCAATTTTTGCCAGCAGACTTCAAAGGGTTTGATTTAGTCGTTTTTGATGAAGCATCGCAAATGACAACATGGGATTCAGTTGGTTCTATTGCAAGAGGCCGCAATGTTATTATTGTTGGTGATCCAAAGCAAATGCCTCCAACAAATTTCTTCTCAGCGGGGACTTCTGATGCCCCTGATGAAGAAGATCTGGAATCTATTTTAGACCAAGCTTTAGCTGCTCGATTGCCGCTTAAAAGGCTCATGGGACACTACCGTAGTAAACATGAGACTCTCATTGCGTTTTCCAATAGCAAGTACTATGAAAACTCTTTAGTGACTTACCCTTCGTCAGAAACAAAAGAATCAGCAGTTTCGTTGCACAAAGTAAATGGCCTCTATGCAAAAGGTAAAGGTAGAAATAATGTCAAAGAAGCACAAGCTGTTGTTAATGAAATAACAAGACGTTTGCTTGATAAACAATTACAAAACTATTCTATAGGTGTAGTGACATTAAATAGTGAGCAACAACGTACAATTGAAGATTTATTAGATGAAACTAGACGGAATAACCCTGATATTGAGAGATTTTTTCATGAGTCTGAAACAAGTGATTCTGTATTCGTCAAAAACTTAGAGTCAGTACAAGGTGATGAACGAGACATTATCATGCTTAGCTTAGGATATGGTCCAACTGAGCCTGAAGCGAAGACTATGAGCATGAACTTTGGACCGCTTAATAAGCAAGGCGGTGAACGTAGGTTAAACGTTGCTATCACACGAGCGACTACAGAGGTAATTGTTTTTAGCAGCTTTAGCTCATCAATGATTGATTTGAGCCGTACTTCATCTACTGCAATCGAACATCTAAAACATTATTTAGAGTTTGCAGAAAGAGGTCCGGTAGCACTTGCCGAAACTGTTAGAGCTGAGCACGGAGTTGATCAATTCGATAGTGATTTTGAACAAGCAGTGGCTAACGACTTGCGACAATTGGGCTGGAAGGTACAGACTCAGGTTGGTGTCAGTAAATTCAGAGTTGATTTAGGTATTCTTCATCCAGACAAGCCCGGTTGTTATATTACGGGTGTTGAATGTGATGGGGCAACATATCACAGCTCACCAGCAGCTAGGGATAGAGATAGAGTAAGGCAAATTATACTCGAAAGCTTGGGTTGGAATATCGTTAGACTGTGGTCAACAGATTATTTTGTTGATGCTGAAACAGCTATTAAAAAACTTGATCTTAAGTTGAATGAAATACTTGAGCTTGAAAGAGAAAAAGATAGGCTGTTAAAAGCAGAAGCAGAAGCAGAAGCAGAAGCAGAAGCAGAAGCAGTAATGACCCATAAAGATTATGAGCACAATGCTATAGATCAAGATACCTTATCAAATCAAAGTGTCCTTTCTAGAGGCTTACCGTTGCTTGCAAGTGATGAGTTCGATGCAAATAATTACTTCAAGCCTGAATATAAAGCTCGTTTAGAAAAACTTGTGAAAGAAACTTTAAGAGAGAGGCCGGGGATAACATTGCATACTCTTGCCTTAGAAATTGCTAATTTACATGGATTAACTCGTACAAGTAAAAAGCAAGTCGACTACATTTGTGAGCTTATAACTCCGTGGGCTGGAATCAAAGATAACGCAGGTTATTCCCCAACAGTCTGGCTTTCACCTGAAGATACTTGTGAGCTAATAAATTGGCGTGGTGTTAATGCTTTTGGCTATGAACGAAATTGGAAAGAGCTAGCTTATGAAGAGGCTCTGGGTTTAGCTATTCATGCTAAAAGTGCAAATGTAGAAAATCCAGTTGAAGAAATGTGTTTAGAGCTAGGACTCAAAAGGAAACATGAGACAACGATTAAGCAGTTTCAAATGTGGCTTTCTTTAGTTAAGTAAAATGATTTAGGCCATTATGCATCAGGTAATATTCTTATCTTATGGCCAAAAGTGTGATCCAGCTCTTATATTAGGCGAGTTTATTCGGCTTGTTTAGAATAAACCGAGATTGATTGTAAACGTAATATCTCAGCTAATGACACTTCGTGCGTGTAGTTGCTCGAAAATGCAGTAGTGATATTGCCTGCAACGCATTTGTGCATTGTATTACTGTATTAGTCCGCGCTTTAGTACGCCATAAATATACACTTTGCTATGAAAATATCTTAAAACTAAAAGAGTTTAATTATTGAGGATTGCAGAGCTGGGTTAATAACATGTCAGATGACGCTGCATTTACCCGTTCTACGTTTATTAATAAATATTTTGTATAAATAATAGGTAAAAAAAGCCTCTTTAAACTAAAGCTTTTAACCAAACGACCGATAGGTTACTTAATAGAGTTTAGCGATTAGGGATAATCATGGTTAATAATGCATTTGGCAGTTTGGCTAATTTAAACACTTTGCTTGCCCAATCAGTTAATAACACTAACCAAACCTCTGTGACTCCTGCGCTACTAACCAGCGGCGATCTTCAAGCTATTAATGATTTACAAACTAACGCGCCAAAAATAACCGATGGGTTATTAAGCCAGTTAAATAATGAAACTCTTGATGAAGCACTAGCCAGTAATCAAAATGTAGAGGACGTTTTAAAGCAGCAACTTACCTCGTTATTTACTATTTCAAGCACGCCTAGCGCGCTTAACTATAAACTCTCCGATGAAGAACTCGCCCTACGCACCGTAATAAGCTCTCAGCATGAGGGGTTATTAAAAAACGAAAACAGTACCCAATTAATTGAGCGATTAAATACGTCGGTTAAAAATATTCACGGTGCTTATGCTAATACCAGCGATATTTTATCGAGTTTAGGTCAGCTTGGGCATGAGCAAAAAACGTTTTTAGCCTCAAGCCAGCAACGTGTTGAGCGCTCGCTTAATCCTTACATGGAAAGCCTTAATCGCGCAAAATACGAGGATGACGATAACTACCTGTTTGAGCTCTCGGTAAAAACTAAAGAGGGTGATGTTATAAACATTACCTTTAACTCATCGCAAGGTTATGACGAAAAAACAGGTGAAGCGATAGATGGCTTTGGCATAAGTTACGAAGTTAATGGTAATTTATCTGAGGCTGAACATGGCGCTTTAACGCAGGTTATGGCGGGGGTTGGCGAAATGGCCGATGAGTTTTTTAAAGTGAGTGAAAATTCATTCAACCCTCTTATAGTGCCAAATCAAACAGACATGAGCTTAGATTTTTTAGCGGGCTTTAATAGTGATCAGTTAGCCGGTTTTAATGTGTCGTTTTCAACAACGCAAAATGATGCGCTTGATACTGACCAGAACACGCTTGATTTAAGTTACTCCGTTGATGAAGCATTAAACCAGCAAGCACTTGTGTTTAAAGCCGCAGGTGGGCAAAACGACATTGATTTTGCACTCGATATGTCAACCATTGGAGCTAAAGACACGCAGCAAATGCAGCAGTATTTAGCGTCGCTCGATCAAAGCCTAGAAGATAGCCGAGTAAACAGTACTAAAGATGATAAAACATCTGCATTTGGTAAAAGTGGCGATGAGGTAATGCAACAAGGTTTTGCATTGTTTAAAGGCGCTTTTGCGAGTATGTCAGCGGCGGCTGAGCGTTATAGCAATTTGGAGTCACTTGCAGATCAGCACTTTAATGACGGGCGCGCTATGGTTGCCGATTTGGTTGATAACATGATTACAAACGATGCCCGTTACCAAGGGCTTGGTAATAAGGCGCCAAATACATTAGGAGCGGGTATTTCTAAGCTCGCTGATTTTGATGCTACATTTTCTTATGCGCTTGATAACGGCGACTATCAACCTAAAAGTACAATTGAGCTAAGCCAAGCGACTGAACAAGCCCAATTAGGGGAACTTAGCGGTGTAACGCAAAGTAAAAATGTAAGTAGCCACTTTGATTATCAATACAGTCGCCCTGATTATTACGACAAAGAAGAGAGTTATAACGTAAACACCGCCGTTAAAAATAAAGAGCTTGTGGGGCTTGATCAGTCTCACGAGGTTGATGTTGATACAAAAATGTTTGAGTTTAATCCGCAAACTAATCAATACGAGCTGCAAATGGCGATGCAAGAGCAAACTGTTAGTAAAAGCGACATTCGCTTAATTGACGATATTTGGCTTGAAGAAAACGAAAACAGCTACAACATGAATAAAAAAGAGCGTGTTGAGAGCGACGAAAAGCAAGACGAGTTTAAAAAAACAAGCAGCCATTCTCATAATAAACTAGTTACCTTAATTGGTGACTTAGATAAGCTAGCTGAGAATAAAAACGTAAGGCGAGAATATTTAACTAACTTATCGCAAGTTAACTTTTTTATGGATAAAAAGTAACGGTTTTGAGTTGTTCACTCCACACTCAATATTGGGTATAGTCGTTTAATACCTAAATTAAGAGCAACCTTATGTTTAAACAATTAATTTTACTGTGCGCTCTAAGCATGCCGCTTGTAAGCTGCGCTGCTACGGCACCATTTTCGGGCGAGATAAGTACGCAAGCACTGCTAAGCGACTACGATAAATTTAACGAACAATACAAAGTGTTTACGCCAACGGCGCAAGATATAGCGCTAATGCAAAAATTAGCAGGTAAAGAGCTTATTGTATTGTTCGGCACGTGGTGCCACGACAGTGAGCGCGAAGTGCCAAAACTCATTAAGTTACTTGATGCATCGAAAGTACAACTTGCAAGCATTGACTATGTGGCCGTAGGCTACAACAAGCAAGACGATGCAGGCATTGCACAGGCCCACGACTTACAATACACACCTACGTTTATTGTTAAACAAAATGGCAAAGAGTTAGTACGTGTAGTTGAAAAGCCAACGGGTACATTGGCGCAAGATTTAACTCAGGGTTTGTAAATAGACCTTGGTTATATCGACGCTGCCAATTTAGCTAATAGACTTATAAGTTAGCTGCTGGCCCGCTATGAATAGTCTCCTGATACTTTATTATATGAACTCAGATTTTGACCTCTTTGGATTCTTCACAAATTACACTATGGAGTGATATGAAACTTTCCATTTTTCTAGTATTAGCCCTTTACTGCATCGACTCCAATGCGGTAGTCATGCGACATGATGTTTCAGTTGACAAGTATCGTGTTGAAAAAATACCCGAATACATAATCGATATGCCTCAGGAAGGTCATGGAGTTCTCATTGATGAACAATGGGTAGTCACCGTTGCACATACCATCTTTTTCGATTATGCGGGCTCTAAGTTAAACGTCGGTTCGAAACAATATGAAATTGAAAAAGTATATATTCATCCAAACTACGTAAAACCCAGCAGTAATATACTTAGTGGCGATTTAGCACCGCTTATGCAAGTTTTGAAATCAAGTAGTGATATTGCTTTAATAAAACTATCCAGGCCTGTTTTAGGTATTAAGCCAATTTCTATTTATTCAAAATCTGACGAAAAGGGTAAAGTCATAACTGTATTCGGCAAAGGCGCTATGGGTAATGGATTAACAGGTGAAAATTTAGAGACTAAATCGCTATATCGGCCAAACAAATTTCAAAATGTTGTAGAAAGTGCAAATGGCAAATGGCTAACTTTCAAATTTGACTCACCGCGCAACGCGCTCCCTTTGGAAGGAATGCATGGCTCTGGAGACAGCGGGGGCGCCTCTATCATTTATCAAGATGGTGAGCTCTCTCTAGTGGGTCTGTCTAGTTGGCAATTTGCAATTGGAGATGTTTCGGCATTTAAAGGCGGTTTATATGGTACAACTGCTTATCAAACTAGAATATCTAGTTACTACAACTGGATTAAAGGTGTTGTGGGTAGCTAGCAAGCCGATTAACGCGCTTACTTCGTTTGCTGGGACGCTACAATATTTGTGGTTTCGCCAGTATGCCCCACGAACCTGCCCCCGTTAATTACTACGAAAATATCTAAATTAAACAGGTGATAAGCCCAGTTAATACTTTATTACGCGAAAAATGTAATGTTTAGTACATAATCTAGAAAAGCAGAGAAACATGATAAACTCATAAAAGCTACTCAAGCAGCAGTAATACCTTATAAAACGCCAATTAAAGCAGCATCAAACTCTTTTTTATATTCAGGGTAAAAATACAACAATCGATTGACCCAAAATAGGAACTCGGCTATGGTTAGTTGACCTACCAATATAAAATTAAAAACGAGTTATACCAATTTACTAATGAAGTTAGCTATTTTGAGATAAGAGCACCTTGTTGATAATGAAGCTAAAATTTCGTTATTCTCTTCAATTGCTCTACATCCATGCAGTCGTAAATAATAAATTTTCAACGCAATTGTCGTCAGATTTGAGCACTCAAACTGATTAAGTATTTTAACGGATTAGTATTAATGTGAGGCTTGTTAGCCTACTCAAGGATGTGTACATGTATCGAAATATATTCCTATTCTTATCAATGTTTTTATCTTTCTCAGTATTATCTGAAACATCCAGTGATAGTGAAAATATACAAAGAGCTGTTCTTGATTACATAGAGGCTCAGCACAACGTTGAACCTGATCTAATGAAAAGAGGCTTAGATGAAAAACTAGCTAAAAGAACTTACTGGAAATCTGAAGATGGTTCAGAGTTCGTCATGGAAACCGATTTTAAAACAATGGTGTGGGTGGCTGAAAACTACAACAAAGAGGGGAATAAATTTGCTGTCTCACCAAAGTTGATATAGATATACTGGATATTGATAATCGAGTAGCATCAGTGAAGCTAACGGTCGATGATTGGATTGATTATATGCATTTGTATAAAAATGGAAAATAATTAACGTTTTTTGGCAATACCATGATCCAAAAAAACACTCGAGTCAAAAGTAAGCTAACAATTTAATAAACAGGGGCATAGCTAGCTTATCCCGCTGTTTAGTATACATCTTTACATCACACTTAATGATGGTGTAAATGTGAGTGAGCAATAATTTGTTAGTCCCTAAATTTAAAGTTGAACTTAATGGTAAAGCGTTCGAAGATTAATTAGGTGGCTTTTCGTTTCATTTTATTTTATTGATTTAAATGCATGCTATGCGATAAGCCTTTACTTAATGATAAGTGCAAACAGCTTTTTAAAATGGAAGTTTCTATGAAAACTGCAGTATTAGTTTTAATGATTATGTTACTAACCGCCTGTAAAACAACAAATATAAATACAGTTTTACATCATGAACCATCAACTCAAGGAATCATTTCTGGCAGTATGGCTTGGCCTATTGATGGCCCAGTGTATAACCCTTTAGTTTTTAAATTACGATCAACAGACACCGGGCAAGAGTATTCACTAGAAGTTCGCCCTTCATTTAATATATTTCATGGAAAAACAGAGGTTCAGTTTTCTTCTAATGGTTATGGTGGGACGACGTATGCCCTAGCCTTACCATCGGGCGAATATGAATTTTATAATTACAGCATGTATGATCTAAACGGGACAACGTGGTCTTCTAGAAATGATTATTCAATCCCTTTTAATGTCTCCGCTAATCAAACTATCTACATTGGTGAAATTAAGCTTCATGTTAAGAGCAGCACAGATTTTTTAGGCGGAGACGTATACCATGGCGGGTTCTGGACATTTGCAGATAAGCATAAACGTGATTTAGCTATCCTATCAAAACACCAACAAAACCTATTTAATGAAAACACCTTAGTAGATATTCCAAAAATTAAACGTAAATTTACTGATTTAGTTTTATTACCTAGTGAAAAAATTAATCAAGATGAGAGCGAAAAATGAAAATAAAAAATATTAAACCTCTTGCAATAATTATTGTGTTGTTAACTTCACTGCTTGGTTGTCAATCAACAAAAAGCAATAAAGCAGATATAGAACATAAGCAATATGCTACCTATTTTAGTGAACATAAAAACTATAAAGATGCTATTGCAAATGATAATAAAAAAGAGGCCTACCGAGCACTCAATGCTATGTTTGAGCTCTCTAAATCAAATACAGATTATTATTCACTGACAGGGAATTTGCTAGCGAGTTCATTTGTTTCAGGTGCATTTAATAAATTAGATGAAAAGGAATTTAAAAAAATCGCCGCAGTGTTAGGAGACGAATTAAACTTGCAACTAAAGTTTAAAATTGAAAGTATTGAAAAATATTATGCTTTTAAAAAGTTGGAACCAACAAAGCTGCTGGCTTTGCATAATGATACCAATAAATATTGTCAAGCGGATAGCATCGCTATGCGTCTACCTATTACTGATGAGAATGAGGCATTACATTATTTAAGTAGTAATGATTGTCTAAGTGATGCGTTAAAAGATGATCCAAATGCTAGAGCATTATACGTAGAGTACTTAACATATATTGCCAGTCGGCCAGATATGAAGTTACGCGCTGATGGATTCAAAATTTATGATACCAGTAGTAGTCAGTATTCTGCGTTGTCTCAAGAGCAACAAAGCGCGTTATTATCTGCCAAGGAACAGGTTTTTGCTTTTTCTACTGAAACTAAAGCACCGAATTTCTCGCTTTCTGTAAAAAAAGGAGAGTTAGAAGAATTAGAGGCTATAAGCAAAATTGGTGAACTATTACCATTAGCCAAAAGTGGCATAGCCAAAAACTATCAACAGATTGAAACATTATTTAATGAAATAGAGGTGACAAGTAAACAGAAATCTAAAACAGTTCCTGCGGTTTTAAATTTATTAGCATCGCTGGCTTTAGAGCAAAGAAACTTAATCGCGTTTGATAGTTATGTAAAAAATATGAATAGTGCACAGTACTTAACAAAAGAAAATAACAATTATTTCAATCAATTAAGGCTTATTATTTTCATTAAGAGTAAAGACTATGTAAACGGTTTGAGCTATGTTGATACTTTAATATAAGCAAAGCCACGGCTATTAGGATTTTTTATATGGATCAGATACTTTTGCTGATCCTATTTTCACCTGGTTTTTCTAGCAACTCCCTGGATCTGTTGACCTTTCAAGGTTAAATATGCAGCAGTCTATTTGGTATTTAGGCGAGGCAGAGCCTACGTAGTGGCAGGAAATAAACATGACATAATGGACGCTCCCTTGAAGTCAAGACGAGCTAATGTATAAACATAAAAATAAATGTTTTTCTTTAATTATCGTGAACGAATAAACATGACACCCATCCTAAATTTTGCACTTTTCGAAGTTAGATGTCCCGAATTCGGGGCCCGCATATAAGCTAGCATCTAAATTTATTTTAACTTTTTCTTTTTGACATTTACGGGGAGTCCATATAAGACCCTAGATAGAGGCTGAACAATATTAGGATGATCTCCAGTTAAACCTGCTTAGTGGCGGTCTAGTTTTGTTAGTTCAATAAGCGATTATGCAACATAAACTGCGTGTTGTGTAAATACTAAAGTGTTAACTGTCCAAGGAGGCTACATGATCGAAGCAACTTGCCATTGTGAAAATATAGCAATAACCACAAAAAAATTACCGAAATCAGTAACCAGTTGTAATTGTTCCATATGTTATCGTATTGCAGCTTTGTGGGTATATTACACAGCGAATCAAGTAGTAATAAAACAAGAATCAAATAATGCTGTATATCTATGGGGTAATAAACTACGTTCGTATCACTCGTGCTCGTTTTGTGGTTGCACCACTCATTACACTCAAAAACGAGATAATGGTACAAATAGAGTTGCAATAAATGCCAGAATGGTAAACTCAGATATTATTAAAGCAGTAAATATCAGATATTTTGATGGTGCGAATACATTTAAATATATCGAGCAATAAAGCACTCAACAAGAGGCTAAGCTTACCAATTATCGCATATACGCGACTTACAAATCGCGTATACACTTATTGATATAAACATTATTCACTAAACAGGCTTTTTTCGAATGCTTGTGCGGCATGTGAAGACGGTCTGTCTTTATAATGCAGTTGGTATAGCGGCCGAGAGAGTTGCTCGTTATTTTTTTGGCTCAGGCGTGTTAATTTACCTAGCTGCACTAAATCCTCAGTAACTACATTTGGCAATAAAGCGACCCCCATACCTTGAGCGACGGCTCTTGCTATTGCCTCGTTGCTGCCCAATTGCATACTGCGCTCTGCTATTGCGCCATGTTGGGCTAATAACTTAACCGACATTTCTAAAGTGCCCGAGCCCGGCTCGCGCAGTAGCCAAAACTGTTTGTTTAACCATGCTTTTAAGTTTTTAGCTGGCTTAAAGTTACTGGGTATAACGATACTCATTAAATCGTTTTGCCAGTGCTTATTTATAATATGCGGCTCAGTTGGTGTGCCTTCAACCAGTGCTAAATCGATAGTGCATTCAAGTATGGCGTGCTCAATTTGCGCGGTATTAGCCACTTGTACTTCTACTTTTATATGTGGGTACTGCGAGCAAAATTTAGCTAAATAGGGCGGTAGCCAATAGCTGGCAATGGTTGTACTAGTGCCTATAACGAGCGTGCCACGCTTGAGCCCTGTGCGTGATTTAATATCTTCAATGGCGGCTTTTTCAATGGCAAAAATGCTACGTGCATGATCATACAAGGCTTGGCCGGCCTCGCTTAAGGTAAGTTTTTTGCCTTTAGATGCACGCTCTATAAGTTGAATATTTAATTGGTGCTCAAGCTCTTTTAGCGCTTTAGATACAGCCGGCTGGCTTATAAAAAGCGCTTCGGCTGCGCCTGAAAAGCTACCCAATTTAGCCACTGTATAAAACACCCTAAGTGCATGTAAGTTCATTGAACACCTTAAACTGTATAACCTTAGGTTATCAAATCATGATTTTAATATATTGGAGTTATATTTTGAGCTTTTTTACAATTAAGTCAACACATCAACATGGTTTAAGTGAGGGAATATTATGCTTAGCGCTATTAAAAATAGTTTTCAGCCTTTGGGTATTAATACTAAGCAATACGGCGATACGCGCTGGTGGTTAGGTATGCTGCTGGTGGTTGTTTTGGCGGGAGCATCTGTTGCATTAAGTAAGTTACCCATAATGCAAAGTGCGCAATTTAGCTCTTTAACTATTGGTATAGTGCTTGGCATTATTGTGGGTAACAGTGTGTTTTCGCGCATTGCTACGCAAACCGATGTTGGTGTTGATTACGCTAAAAGTATATTGCTTAAAGCGGGGGTAATCTTGTTTGGGTTTAGAATTACCTTTGCGCAAGTAGCGGGCGTAGGCTGGGAAGGCTTATTAACCGATGTTGTAATGCTGTTAGGCACATTTATTTTGGCAGTGCAGCTAGGTAAGCGCGTATTTAAGCTTGATGAACAAACAACCATATTAATTGGCGCGGGTAGTTCTATTTGTGGTGCCGCTGCGGTTATGGCAACTGAGCCGGTTATAAAAGCGCAGGCGCATAAAGTATCGGTAGCGGTGGCAACGGTGGTGGTGTTTGGCACGTTAAGCATGTTCGCCTACCCAATTATGTTTGATTACATGGGGCTGAGTGAACACGCTTACGGTATTTTTGTAGGCTCAACTATTCATGAAGTAGCGCAAGTGGTTGCAGCGGGCACAGCTGTAAGCGCCAATGCTGCAGATACCGCCGTTATAGAAAAATGCTAAGGGTGATGATGCTTGCACCATTTTTAGTGGGCTTATCGTTTTGGCAAAGTAAAAAGCATGCTAAAACAAACAATAACGTGCATGGCGGCGAGCAAAAAGCGGGTATTACAATCCCTTGGTTTGCGGTGTTATTTATTGTGGCAAGTGGTGTGCATTCACTCTCTATTATTCCTCAAGTGACTACAAACGCAGTTGTTTGGTTTGATAATATATTACTCACCATTGCGATGGTGGCTTTGGGTTTACGCACACATGTTGGGGCAATTCCCCAAGCGGGTATTAAACCGCTGTTACTGGCGCTGTGTTTATTTTTGTTTTTAACGCTAGGCGGCTTTGCCATTAATATAGGTATTGCTGAGCTGTTTTAAACGTTATTTGGTAAAAGTTGATTGGCTTAAATTGGCCAATCAACTTCGTTTAAGTTATCCAGCTGCGCGCTGGTATTTTTATTACCTTGCCATTTATTAGTGTAAATACCGTGCGGATCAAACTGTGCGGTTTGCTTTTGTATATTAAAATGCCTACCGCCACGCGGATCTACACCTACACCAGCAATATATTGCCAGTTACCCCAATTAGCCGCTACGTCGTAATCAATCAATTGCTGTTCAAAATAAGCCGCACCATAGCGCCAATCAAGACCAAGTTCGTTCACTAAGCAGCTCGCTGCAACTTGCCTTGCTCGGTTTGATATATAACCCGTGGCATTAAGCTCGTTCATAATGGCATTTACAAGTGGGTAAGGCGTTGAGCCATTACACCACGCAGCAAAGCGATTTGGCATAAACGTAGTAAGGGGCTTGGTTTGTTTTTGGCCAGTAAAGCTAAACAGGCTGTTGCCCGCATTGAGTGCATGCCATTTAAAATACTCTCGCCATAGCAATTCAAACTTAATCCAATAAGTAGATTCGTTTGCGATATGTTTATGTTCGTACTCTTCAACCGCTTTATAAACTTGCCGTGCACTTACACAACCAAAGGCAAGCCAGGTACTAAATTTTGTGGTGTTATTAAAGCCATCAAGCTCGTTTCGAGTTGTTTTATAGGTACTTGGCAGTAAGCCCGAAAAGTACTGCGCCAAATGAGCTTGCGCACTTTTAAATCCGCCGTGCATTATCGCGTTGTTGTCATCAGTAAGCTCAATTGGTTTGGCCGCACATAATGTTATAGGTTGAGGGAGTAAACCTTCAGGTAACATTGAGAGGGTTATAGGTATATTGGCTGCCTCTGACTTTTTACGAAACGGGGTAAAGCTTTTAGGTAGCTCGTTTAAATCAAAAGGTAGGTCGCTTTGTTTAAATAGGGTGTCTTGCAGCACGCCTGTAAATTCAATATTTTGGCAATGTGCTTTGAGTAAGTTTATTTGGCGTTGCTCGTACAGGCCAAATTGCTCACTGTATACCACTTCATGAATATTTTGCTCATTTATACGCGCTTTTAAAAGCGATACGGGTTCACCCTCAAGCACATGCAGGGTTTGCCCGCGCTCAATTAGTGTTTGTTGTAGTTCGTACAAGCTTTGCATTAAAAACTGATGTTTATGCACGCCATATGGCTTTTGTTGGTAGTTATTATTTTTAAACCAGTGTGGATTTATTACAAATACAATATCGAGCGCACATTGCCCAGTAGCAAGTTCGCTTAAAATAGGGTTGTCGTCTATTCGTAAATCGTTTTGTAGCCAATATAAAATGCGTTTGCTCATAGGTTTGCTCAGGTTTTTGTAATCATTAACTTTACGAAGCAAAAGCGGGTGAGGATTAGTTTTGAGGTGTTTAAGAGGGTTTTAAAAAGAGGCGGCAAATAATACCGCCTCCTTTAATGTTAAATAGCTGATTTTTGCTCTGCTATCCAATCATTTATTACGTCTTCTAGTACTTCCATAGGCAGTGAGCCTTGGCCTATAACGGTGTCGTGAAAGCTGCGAATATCAAATTTAGCGCCTAGTTCTTTTTCGGCTTTTGCACGCAGTTCGCGTATTTTTAGCTCGCCCATTTTGTACGAAAGCGCTTGGCCTGGCCATGATATATAACGATCTATTTGATCCTCCACCGCGCTTTGTGGCAATGCAGTGTGATCTGCCAAGTAGTCTATTGCCTTTTGGCGGCTCCAGCCAAATGCATGAATACCGGTATCAACAACTAAACGCACTGCGCGCCACATTTCGTAACCTAAACGACCAAAGTCGCTGTAAGGGTTTTGATAAAAGCCGGCTTCTTTACCTAAACGTTCGGTGTAAAGTGCCCAGCCTTCGCCAAATGCTGAGTGGCTAAGTGTGCGTCTAAACTGGGGCACGTCTAACTCCATTGCAATGGCGTTTTGTAAATGATGCCCTGGTATTGCTTCGTGTAGGCTTAGTGCTTCTAAATTATACAAAGGCTGTAGCTTAGGCGTTGAGGCCAAAAAATAAGTACCCGGTGAGCGATTATCAGCCGGTGGCATATAAAACGCGCCGCGACTTGCTGAGCCTTTTATTGTAAAGGTGTTACGTGGTAAATGATTAAAGTAGGTTGGTAATTTGCCATACATTTTTTGCGTAATAAAGGCTGTTTTTTCAAGCAGGTCTTGTGCGTCTGTTGCGTAAAATTGCTCATCGGTTGCTAAAAATTCTAAAAATTCAGCGTAAGTACCGTCAAAACCTACTTTATCAATAATGTTCTGCATTTGCGTTTTAATGCGCGCCACTTCTTTTAAGCCTAGCTCATGAATTTGCTTGGGTGTTGCATTGGTTGTAGTGTAATAATTTACCGCATATTTGTAATACTCAAGCCCGCCTTTAACGCTTGAAATCCCCGGTTCTGCTCTGCAATTAGGCATGTAATCGTTTTCAAAAAAGTCGTAAAAGTGCTGATAAGCTGGTACTACTTTTGAGCTAATTAAGGCTTTTGCTTTGTTTTGGTATGTGGCCTTTTGCTCTGCTGTAAACGTATTTGGTATACGTGTAAAAGGCTCGTATAAGGCGCTATTTTCAGGTTGCTTAACTATATGAGCGTTAATGCTCTGGCTGTAATTTTCAAATGTTTTGCAGTAGTGGGTGTAACCCTTTTCAATGCCTTCCTTCATCAAGTTAATGTTTTCTTGATTAAAGCGAGGATAGTCGGCAAGGCTTACTAAAAATGCGTTGTAATCATCAGGCGTTAAAAATGCCATATTAGCCGGTGCTTCGGCAAAGTAGGTATGCCAGCCACTTAAAAAGTTAACCTGAAAATACTTATCTTGAAAAAGGTAACTTTGCTGCTCTGTTTCACGCTCGTATTTAAATAAGCGGTAGTTCATTAGCTGCGAGCTGCTCAGCGTTTTAGGATCTATTTTACTTAAGCTTTTTATTACACTGTTATTGTAAGCTTGGCGCTTTGCAATGGCTTGTTCGGTCCAATTTGGTAATTTGCCACTGGGTTTCCAACCGTCTGGGTCGGTACGAAAGAATATTTTTTCGGCTTTTGCGTTTTGCCAATGGTTATCAATAATCGTTTTTAAGTCACTGTTACTATCGGCAATGCTTGGCAGTGATGCAACAGCTAAGCAAATAGCTAAAATACTTTTTTTAAACATAGTCATCCATTTATTGCGCGTTAATTTTTATTAGTTTTCGCGTATTTATCGTTTTTGTTTTTAATATAGTACCAAGTTAACTTTATTAATGCGCTTAATTTAATAACCTGTAACTATTGGTTTTTCTTTTTGATTGAACAAATTTCACTGTGCAAGTGAGTGGCGCACTAGTTTATTGCTTTATCAGCGTTTAGAATGATTAAAACTAATTATAATAAAGGTCGTCATGTTTAATAAAGTAATAGCGCTGATTGATGAAGCGAATAATCAAGATCCTAATAGCGAACAACACAATGGCGAAAATTTCCCAAAAGAAAGTTTATACGCCTTACGCATGAGCGAAATGTTAACTCGTTTTAAACCAGATGCAGATGAACTCATGCAAATTGCAGTGCGCGGGCAGCATATACAACGCTGGAAGTCGCCACGTAATGACTTTGAAATGAATAAGCAGGGCTATCATCAATGGCGCAGTGCACTTTATATATTTCATGCTAGCAGTGTTGTTGCGCTCATGAAGCAAGCTGGTTACGATGAAGCTGAGCAAAACCGAGTGTACGATGCGGTCGCTAAAAAGAATATTAAACGTAATCCAGACAGCCAGCTTGTTGAAAATGTGGCTAGTTTGGTGTTTATTGAACATTATATGCTTGGATTTGCCAATGCAAAACCAGATTACAATGAGGAAAAGTGGATTGGTATAATTCGTCGTACGTGGCAAAAAATGTCAGATGAAGCGCATGAGTTTGTACTTGCAGGTAATATTACATTACCCGCACCGCTTGTTGGGCTTATTCACAAAGCACTCGAATAAATAATAAAAGTACAAAAATAAAAAAGGAATTCTAAATGTATTGTCCTCGTAGCGATACGCCACTTGAGCCTTTACTTGTTGGCGGCATTACTGTTTTTACGTCAGCGCAAGGTGGCGTGTTTTTTGATAACAGCCAAATATTTAAATTTAGCTCTCCAGAGCTAAAGCATGGCCAGGTTTTACTTAAGTATTTGAGTAATTATACCGAAGGTGAGGGCGATGTATCGCTACGAATTAATTGCCCAAAGTGTAAAAAAATTGTAATGATGCGCAGGTATTTTTCGCCAGTAAAGGCCGTCGAAATAGATGAATGTCCAGGCTGTGCAGGAATATGGCTTGATAGTGGCGAGCTGGCAAAAATACACGAAAACCATTTAACACCCAAAGAACGAAAACTGCTAGCCCACGAAATGGCCACCAATCATGGGTTTATAACTATTAAATCGCCTGCTTCTAGGTTTATGCCAACTAATAAAAATAAAAATAGCGCATGAAACCGGAGTTGATAGTTGAGTGCACTTAGCTTTACTTGGTATACGACGTTAGCACGTTTATAGACTTTTTAATTGACTATTCGTACTGCCTATCCAAACCACAGTTATTTTATTTAGAACATAATGCAAGGAAACTCACAAAAGAAGTTTTTTACGCTTTGTTCTCGAATAATTATGAGTTTAAACGTGTCGATTTTTAATATGTCTAATTTTAAAAGTTGTTTTTTTGTTAATTTTAATGTTAATCGATGGTTTTCTGTAGTACAATTATGGTGTTACGCTACTCTTGTAGAGTAATGCTTTGTAATGAAATCATTCTAATTTTGTTTAATTCTGATTGTTTTCATAATTTATACGGAAATAATAAAAAGGTACATTCAGGATGTTTTTTTCTTTTTTAAAATCTAGAGTTAATTTTACTTTAAAGTTAATTTCACTTTCATTTTTTTTAACAAGTGCAAATTTAGCCGCTCTGACCCTATCAGAAATAAGTGCAATAGACTCTCAAATCAAGCAACTTCCCAACCAGTCCGATAAAGGGCTTAGTCAAATCCCAAGTTTAGTTGAGCAGTTAAACACGGCTGAAACGAGTAATAATACCGAGCGTGAAAAACCTAATCCTAATACAGCAGAATTAGATGAAGTACTGGGTGCAATATTAAATAGCAAAATGGGTCTAACAAACCATATTTACGAATATAAACTGTATAACTATCTGCAAAGTGAAATGCAGTTACTTGCGGCAGGCACAGATAAAACAGCCATTGTTCATAAAAGTATTAGTTTAAATATTTTGTTAGCAGGCCCGAATGCAGGCGCTGAATCGTTTTTTGTTACCTATTTAAATAGTGACGAAATAGGTGGGCTTAGATTACGTGAAGCGCTGATGTATTTTACTTTACATCCTAACAATGCTGTTAAAGACAGAGCCAGCTTTTTTGCCAGTGAAAAAGGGCACCCTATTTTTAGAGGGCCTGCGAGCTGGGTGTTTGGCAAATTAAGTACCATTGATAATACCGCAGCAATTGCACAGCTAACTGCTGCACTTAATCAGTCTATTATCGACAATTATGGTTTTGATACGCAGTTACTTACGCTGCTGGGGCTTGCTGAGGTTGCAAATATTAGTTATTTAAAGGCCAACTTTTCTAATGTTGGCCTTGATAAAAGCCTACTCGAACTAGGCGAACGCTACATTAATTTTAAGCGCGCAAGCGGTACAAATAAAAGCCAACTAATTAGCAATACCTTTAATAAAAGCATGACTCGTTATGAAAGAGATGAAGCGCTTGGTTATATTTTAAAAAACAATAAAGCCGATTTATTAACAGAGTTAGGGCTATTGTTTGATACAGACAACGGCCTTGTGTTATCGCCTGAGCTGGCGCAACTTGCCAATATTTATGGCTACCAAATTAATGGCAGTGCCGACAACCCCATTATTAGCGCTAAATAATTATTAAAATAGAAGGTTAATAGTGTGAAAAATTTAGTAATGCACATGAGTGTGCTACTGGCGTGTGTTTTGACAACAAGTTGCACTACGGTATTCGATAAAGCGCATGGTTATCGTGGGCCCATTGTTGTGACGATTGAAACAGAAGATGGCTCAGTGCCAGAATTTCCTTTTTTGATAGAGTCTGTGTACACAGAGTCATGTGGTCATAGTAGTTGTGGCATAGACTCAGGTTATAGATACTTTAAAACTGCCTATGCTAACGAGCCAATTACCTTCCCACGCGAGCGTTTGGATTTATTACAACCCAATGCCTATGCAACAATTCTTTTTAAGGTTACCCATCCTAATTATCACTACAATGTATTTACGCGAGGCTTTGCGCCCACCGATGCCGATGACCCCATCCATAGTACATTTACCGTTAAGCCGTTTGCTGAACAAATGAAAAAAGTGGCTGGGTGGGCGACTGGCCCTAAGCAAGACATGCAAAACTTTACACCTGAGAGCAGAGAATATAAAAAAGCAGACATTCGGTATCGCCAAGCGCGTTTTAATTTAGGAGATATGATTAAAAGGCACATTACGGTGATCAAAACTTTTTACTTACCCCATTTTTCAAAACGTATGCAACAACGCGTAATTGAAAAGTATCAACCGATTTTTAGAGCCTGGTATTACGGCGTACCCGAAACAGATTGTTGGAACAAAATGACTTGCCAAGAACATATTTTAAAGCCAAGGGAAGCTGAATATGAAGGATTATAAGCGTAAAACTGCAATGCTTTTTGGGGCGGTAATGGTATTTAATTGTGCAGCGCACGATACCAATACCAGCCACCCACGTATTACAGAAGCAGTTTATTTTTCAATGCTAGGGTTAGATAAAGAAAACTTTTCTTATTACCAGCTATATCAAACCCACCCCGATTATGTCACCAAGCTTGTGGGGGATGCGCACTATGCGGTGGAGCTAGATCAGCCTTACCCTTATTTATGGGGTTATGACCCGCAGTTCGATGATGCTGATGAAAAAGAAATTGACGAGGATCAGGCAAGCCCAAACTACCCTGCATTTAGAAAAAAAAGCCTCAATGTACTTGATGGGGTGGTGATGGAAGACTCCCCAACTAATCGCGTAATGTCGCATTTTCAGCATGCTTATACCGGAGCTGCGATGTCTGTAAATGATTGGGTTGTGAATGGTGTTGATTATGCGATTAATGAATTTTACGGAAAAATAGAGCCTAGCGAAATAACTGCAGGGCGCTTTTTTAACGATGCAATACATACCATGGGGTATTTACATACTATTGAAGACTTAAGCGAAATGGAACCTGATACCCCTTGGTTAATGGAAAAGCACGGGCGGCAGCTAAGTGGCGCTAAAGCAATGTGGTTATTTGGTCATGCATTGCACCATGCTGAAGACATGAGCTCAATTGCGCACATACATGGTGATGCTCACTTAACCAAATTTAAAGAGTTACTTGGTGAACCTGATGATTATGAAGCGCACTTTATCCCCAGTAAGATTTATGAGTTTATAAAGAGGTTAGATACAGATCTTTGGTTCGAGCCTGTTAGCTTTAGTAAAACCATCAATAATGCAGGGCAAATTTGGGGGCGCAAAACAGACCCAGCAGCGTATGCTTTACTTGAGAATTACCTAGACCCGGCGAATATGTCGCGGGGTATTTATAATACGGCTTTGTTTCAAGCTGATTTACCTGTCGGTTTTAAAGTATCCCCACTAGATAGCTCTTTTGGTAATCCAATGAAAATTAGGCATGAGGGTAAATATTGGCGCTATAACGCTAAAGCAACAAAGGCGTCTTATGAAGCTGCTGGTAAGCTTTGTGGTGGTGGGGAGCTAAGTAAAATGTTTTATTTTGGCGATTTAAGCGATTTTGACCGCCTTGAAGGTCCTAGCTTTAACGCGTGCGGTTTAAGAGTAAATATAGGGTCTCGTAGAGCATTACCCAAATACGAAATTATGCATGCCGCAGCTAAAACTTTTGAAGACAGTGGTGATTTTAAAGCCCATAAATTTCACTATAATGGGCGCTTTAGTAGCTTGACGGCAGATTGGTGGGAGGCCAGTGTTTTTGGCGGCCCTGAAGATTATTATTACATAGAGCAAACTATGAAAGGGGTGGTATATGAAGGTGAAGTAGCAGGCAAGCAGATTGCACCTGGAGAGGTGCTGCTGCGACCTCACTATATTAGGCAAGATATCACTAAACCTCATTCAGCGAATAACCCGCTGATTAAAACCTGCACTGACTGGTCTGTATCTGCGCTGCGTTGTTATAAGGGCGATAGCTTATTAGAGCGTTTTGCGGAAAAGCTTATTCCTTATTCACTTGAGTTTTTAGTGGGCTACAGTCAGTTTTTTTATGATGTTGCTAATTTGCCACCCTATTTACAACAAGTAGAAGTAATACAAGACGAGCGTAAACGCTATGGTATGAAATGGCAGGGTAAAATTAATAATACCGGGCGTATTGAAATGACTCACGAAGAAGGGGACGGTAAACACACCATTGAAGATTTTGCTTATATTGCTCAGCGCTACAAAGCACAAACAATTCCTAATTTATCTTTTATAACTCAAGATAAAGCGATTAGCATTAATTTAAAATTTAACGAAGCTATTAGAGCGCCAGATGCACAGAACAGTGAGTTCTCGTTGGGGCTTGCGGTGAATAATCAAGAAGCCTTTTTTGATAGCAGTAGTTTAGTGACTACTATTTTAGCTGACTCAAGTTTTAAAGGGTGTTTTACCGTGGGGTCATCTGAGAATCTGACCAGCAACTGCTGGAAAATAAAAGTCCCCTCAAGTGCTTTGAAGTCGCTTTTTAGTGGCGATTTAAATGGGCGCGTTACTTTATTAGTACGCGCTGCTGATATGAATAACCACAGAGACGTAAATGGCAAACCAAGCGACAACCTTAACCATGGCGCGCTGTTAGATGCCACGCCGACAACTCCAGCAAGGCGTTATGTAAAACGTAGCGGGGCTGAATACACTATTTTTGATGATGGTAAGGCTCGTTATAGTTCACAAGAAAACCTCTATTATTGGCACTCAGATACATCAACACCGGGTGATATGTTTGGCACTTATGCAAATAAACAAGGCGCATTTGCCTACGATCCAGGTTATGACAAAAATCACATTTTATTGTTCGACAGTCGTAAGCCTGAAATTAGGCTGGAAGTGACAACAGGCATTGCGTTGCCTGAAGAGAAAAAGGAGTAAGTTATGAGAGCATTTACCTTGGTTATTATACTAATACTGAGCTTTGCAAGTTCTGCCAATGACTTTAGTAAAGAAATTAAGCTTGCCGATAATGTTGTGCAAGGGCGTGTTATGTTTAAAAGCAGTGAGTGGGTTGACGGTAAAGTAGTGACTTACCATCAAGTTTTAGTGCGCGATGACTTAATGGCGGGTGCGTTAGGTAAACCTGCTCAAAGTGAGCTGGTAATTACACAAGCGGGTGGTACTGCTGTTCATCCTGTTTTAAAAGTGGCTATATCACAGACTATTTCGCATCAAGTAACGCTAAAAGAAGGGGATGAAGCAATATTTTTTACCCGCACTGACCCGTTAGGGCAACAGCAGCTGGTAAAGGGGCAAAATTCAGTCGTGGCAGTGCAAGGAATGGGTACTGATAATGTTGTTTTACCAGCTTTTAAACAGCTAAAAGTGTCAAAAAGCTCACCGCAACACGCTAATGTATTACGCGCAAAACAGACGACTGATGTGGTAGGTAAAGCTGTACTGCAGCAAGAAGCGCTAACTTTGCCAAACGCTAAAGCAAGGATCAAGCAGTTGCTCGCAGATAAGCTGGCTAAACAAGGAAAAGACGATGCGTAACTTAATGTTAATAGGCGTGCTTACGTGTTGTACAAACGTAAAAATGGTGAGTGCTGAGGAGTCAAAAGCGGTGCAGTCTCTTGATATTTTAATGAGAAACCAGCACGTTGAAGTTATCAGTATGGAGCAAGCTAAAGCGCAACAAGCAAAGTTTAATAAAGATTATTTTAGTCAAGCAAAGCGCGCTTATGCTCAAGGCTTAAAAAAAGTAAAACAACCAACAGGGAAAGTGATTCATTTAGCACATGAAAAAATTAATAAGGTTAATTTTACCGATAAATTTGTTGTAAGGCGAATTGATGCACAAAAACTTGCTCTTGGGGCAACGGGTATTGCCAGTTTAAAACAGCAACCAGATGTTAAAATTTACGACCTTGATGAAGACGAAAATACCAAAGTTAAAGTGCAGGATAAAACCCCGGTAGATAAAAAAATACCTGCAAAAACAAACAAGGAAGTAAATGAGTTATGATAAAAAAAATAATAGTTTTGCTCTTGCTGATTGCACTGTTTAGTGCTTTGCCATTGGCTGCACAGACAAAATACTTACAGTTTAATACGACACCCCATAGCAGTGAAATGATATTTATTGATGCTGTTAGTCTACAAGATGACAGCATCCCTGTTACTCATTTTAAACTTGGGGCAGACGAGCAAGTAGTGAATGCTTCATTGCGTACACTTAATAGTCAAGGCATAACAATTAATTTACCGACTGTTCAGCAAATGCTTTTGAGTGAGCAATTACCTTATATTGTTGCGCCAAGTGAAAATCGTGAGTTTGGCCAGCATTTATTAGCGATCCCTGAGTTAGGTAAGTATCCAATTGCTATTACAGCGAGCTTTGGTAAAAGTATTTTTAATCTTGCCAATTTAGTTTTATCTGAAGCGCCCGCAACGGCCATGGAAGAGTATATTGTTTTAACTACTTGGTGGGATCCCGCGCAGCCTTTATCTGAATTAGTAATCAACTTTTCGACCATAAAAACTGGCACCGAAGCACAATGGTTAAGGCTGCAATATTTGTGTGAGTTAACTCTTTCACCACGCAATGGGCTTGAGCTGCTTGGCAGTGCACAGCAATCTTACTTAAAACAACTCTCTGAAAGTCAAGATTGTATCAACTAAAAAGGATGTAGTTTATGAAAACTGCAAATTGGATTTGCCGACTTCTTATGTTGGTTACTATTTCTGTGTCTGCTGGAAGTCCATCTTACATATTAAACGAATCAAATCAGCTTGTGCCACAACTATGGCATCAAAACAATTTACCTTACAAATGGCATTTGAATGAGCGCGGTTATTCACCATTAGAGTTCAGCGTGGTTGAGCAAGAGCTACAACGTGCATTTTTAGCCTGGCAAACTCTTCCAGATAGTAATGTTACGTTTGAATATCAAGGTATTACTCAGCAATCAGGAGAAGGAGCTGGTAGTCAATTATCTACCAATATTGATGGAGTAAATGTTGTTTCGTTTGTAAATAATGAATTTAACTTCCCAGAGAGTGTGCTAGCTATTTGCAGTATTTCTACTTTTAATAAAGAAATTATGATTACGGAAAATAATTATGATTTAAATGGTGATGGAGAAGGTGATATTCCAGTAGGTTTGTATCCGGCAGGGACCATTTTTAATGCTGATATTTTTTTGATGGGGCCAAACCTTTTTCTCCAGAACTGCTCCATTATACAGCGCTGCACGAAATTGGCCACTGTCTTGGTTTGCAACACAGCTCTATTGAGCACAGTGTGATGTACCCTGCCGCAGATCACGATTTAGCGCGAGGCGCAATTATAAAAAATGATGATAGTTCTACTTTGGCAAGCTATATGGAGGCGCCTCAAGTTGAACAACGTTACGGTACTATAAGAGGTAAAGTATTAAATGGTGTAACCGGCACAACGGTAAGCGGTACACATGTTTATGCTGTAAACAGTGAAACTTTAGAAAAAGAAGTGGGTACATACAGTTTAATCGGTGGTGAGTATCGTTTATTTTTACCAGTAGGTCAGTATTTTTTAAAAATTGAACCTCTAGATGCTTCACATCCAGGGCTAGAAGCTGAGCGGCTGGTATCAGTTGTTAATCCGCCGGACAACACGTTTTTTGACCGCGAATATTTTGATTTAGATGAGTCATCTTATGAAACCGAAGCAGAGGAACCTAAGTTATTTGATGTCACGGCTGGGGCGGATATAGCCGATATAGATTTTTATATTAATGAAAAAGTAACCAGTGAATTTAAGTTTGACCTAAAAAAAGGCCTTAATTATTTTGGGTATCCGCAAAATGTGCCTTTTGGTTTAACATCGCACGATTTATTGCAGCAGTTATCGGTGTTTATTGAAGTGAACCGAATTGAGAGGTTTAACCGCAATACGGGCGGTTTTGAATTTGCTTTTATGTTAGACGGTCAGCCGCAAGGCATTCAGTTCGATATTCAAGAGGGGGAAGGTTATTTAATCAGCAGTGACACCGATGGTGAATTGATTTTCCCTGGGGCTACCTATTGCCATGAGTTCGAACTAAAAAAAGGTTTAAATCTTGTCGGGATTACCTGCCCACCTGCAAATTTGGACTCTTACCAGTTTATTCAGGCGATAGGTTCTAGCGAGATCATTGAGAGCATACGTTACTATGACCCTGCAAAAAAACAACATTTAGAAACCCGTTACCAAGGTGACCAAGTTATTGGTGATAAGTTTGCTGTACAGCATGGCTTTGCTGTGGAAATTCGCATGTTGGCGGACAATGGCATATTTAAGCTTTCAAAAGTTGATGTTTCGGCTCCAGTTATAAACTATATTTCTCCAGGTACAGCACTACCGAGAGATTATGTTTTAATATCGGGACAAGGGTTTATTGCTGACCCAGATCAAAATATTGTATTGATAGGCGGGCAACGTTTAGCCGTGCAGAGTGCTTCCCATGACTCCCTTTTAGTGCAAATACCAAGTGATATAAAGGCAGGTGAATATTTGCTCACGGTAAGTGCAAATGAACTAACAAGTAATAGTGTGCCACTAGCTGTAAAAGCCCGAGAGCAAGAAGAGAAAGAAGATGATATAAATCAATTACTATCCGGCATGGAAGTTAAAGGTAATATTAGTGCCTTTGGCGAACAGGATGTTTATACATTCGTTGCACTCGAAGGCTCTAAAGTGAATATTAATGTGAGCCCTTTAAATAGTCAGCCAGGGCTCAGTCTACAATTACTTAACCCCAATGGAGGCTTGCTTATTAAACGCAGTGCGTCTTCGAGTGAAGGCGATATTAACCTGCAAAATTACCAAATTAAAGAAACAGGAATTTATACCATTGCCGTTTCGGCTGTGTCGGTTGGTGCTTATAAGTTGTCTATCTCTATAGATGCTCCTCAGGGGGCTGCTAGAACATCAGCATTAATGGGAGAGTCGCAAGTTGCGGTAAAGGGCACTGAGCTTAAGCAAGCAATATTATTACTTGTTACTGACAAGCGCGGACAGCCAGTGACCAATGCTGATGTGGTTCTTTCTCAAAGAGTGGTTGAAAGTACACCCAGTAGTAAAGACATTAATATTTTGGCGAATGCTCTTTCAACTCCAAGCACCAAACCAATGAGTAGCCGTATTCAAAATTCTCCGCAAGTGGCTGCGGGTGATACTTACCTGAAAACACTTAAATCAGACAATTATGGGTTAATTGGCGCAAGTGTTGCAGTACCTGATTTAACTAGAGACTTTCAAATTGTGGTGAAGGTACCTAGCTTTCCCGATATTGAGCCCATTACATTAGATGTAAAAGTAATTGATGAGCCAATAGCACAAATAAAAATTGATAAAACAGAGCAAAACTGTGGCAGTAAATGCCCTGTGGGTGCTGAGTTACCAGAGCCATGGCGTGCTACTTTTTTAGATGATGAAGGGAATGGAGTTAAAGGCGTGCCTGTTGAATGGTTAGTCATTTCTGGTGGTGGAAAGCTTGGTGGAAAAAGTGGAGAAACTTCACAAACTCGCATAAAAATTGAATCCGATGCCAGCGGAAAAGTAGAGGTTTTTCATAAGTTGGGCGAAAAGCTTTACTTGAATAAAGACGTAAGTGACCTAGATGAAACTCTGGTGAAGTCACCGCAGGTCATCATGATGTCTGTTCCCGGTCAGTCTGCTCCTGTTGTGTTTACTGTTGATGTGAAGGCTGGCCGAATAACCACTGTTACATCAAGTAGAGCAAACGATTTACAGGGAACATTATTGACTCAAAGGATAAATAGTTTAGGGCTACAAGTTAAAGACAGCTTTGGTAATCCAGTTGCAAACGCCGAAGTAACAGTTTTATCACCAACCCCTGATTCTGGTATTGAAATTACTCCTGGGTATATTGATGGTGCCCAATTAACTGGTCACCAAACGAACGAACGTGGAATTTGGCTTGGATCAATTAGTGTTGGCTTGGTAGTCCCAACAATCGATGAATTTGGTAATAAAGATACGGTTGGATTAGCAGAGGCTTACTCATTAAATCTGCAAGTAGGTAGTCAAAATATTAGCTTTAAACTTGATGTAGATATGGGGCCTATATTAGCACTTGAGCGTTCAACGGACAGTGCTTTGATAGGTCAGCCACTTACAAAGCCCTTTACTTTTAAGCCACATGGTTTTATGAGAAACCTTAAGGTAGATCCATCTCAGGTCCTTGGGAGCGACAGGGTAAAATTAAATAATATTTCTATCAGAAGAGGTTATTCAGGAAACGTTGAAGATTATGGATGGAAGCATTATGAAAGTGCATTTGTTTTTTACGATATCAATCGCAGTGATTTTTCAGAAATCAGACGGATTCTGTCTAAAGGAGATGAAATTCACTTTAGTGTATTAGGTAAACAAAACATGGGAGTCGAGATTGAAGCAGTTGATACTCTCCTAAGTTGTGAAGAGGTTAAATATACTAACGAAATACCCTATTGTAGTGGGGTATTTCAATCACGTGCTTATAGGGAAAGAGAAGGTGCAGTAAATGTTAACAATGTTGGACATTACAGCACAAGAAAGCCAGTGGTTATAAAAGCGGTTATTCCTAATTTCTCACACGGCGTACTAGTGGGTTCAACGACAGTAGCTCCTAAACCACCTAGTAGCCAACCTGATTTAAAGCCTGACATTTTATGGTGGGATGTTGCTAAAGAGTCTTATGTTAAAGATTTAACAGGTGTTGCTTGGGTTTATCCTCAGCCTATTAGTTTATCATTTGTTATAGATGATAGCTTTGCAGGGACAAACGGTAGTACTAGTGTATACCCAGGGATTAAAGCTGTAAGTGGAATTGACTTAGACAAGTTAAATATCACTATGCCAGACGGTTCAGTGATTAATGGACAAAATATTCAAGACAGCTTAAGACTAAATCAAGCGCCAAATTATGCAAGACTTTGGCTTGAACACCATCAAATTTCACACCTAAACGATGATGTTATAGCCAGCTCACCTGAGCACTTTCAACTAATTTACGAGCCTAATTCTTCCACGCTAAGTGATGGAGTTAATACTATCAAATTGGGCATTGCGGATTCGGCGGGGAATATAGCCACTGAAGTGAGTTGTTCGTTTACATATCCAACGTCAATTCAGTGTCAGGAGTAGGGAAACGATGAAAATTAAACTTTTAATAACCACACTTATATTTTGGTTGATGTGCTCGTTTGTTTTGGCAGCCGAACTTCATAATACGAGTGTTAAAATATCAGATGTAAATACGCGCTCGTTTGTAGTGGCTTGGGCTGCCCCTTCAGACTCCACTGGTAGTGTTAAAGTTTACTTAGATCCAAAAGGTAGCGACTTAGTTGATACACGTGTCAGTTCATCTCAATTTACATATACTGAAAACAGTAATATTAAGCAGCAAATGTTGGCGCAGGGCTTATTTAGAACGCGAGTTTATGGTTTAACACCTGATACTCATTACTATATTCGTATAGAGCAGCTAGATAATAGTGGGCAAAGCCATGCTTTGCCCGAATCAGGTGCGCTTTTCCATGTTAAAACGATGAGCAGAGAAGATATTGTGCTAAACGACACCTTGGCTGCTTATATTGAAAACGAAAGCGAGCAAAGCCCTGCTGGAAAATTAATGTATTTTAGTTTTCCTGGTGCCGTTTATCCTCTTTCTCACGTGGTGGGAGATTCTCTTCCTGAAAATATGGCTGCGGTTAGTTTATCGAATGTTGCAGATGGAGATAAACATATTTCAATGCTGCGCTCTAACGTTGAGGTTCAGGGTCATGCCGTAACTGGTTTAGTAAACGAAGGGTTTGCGATGGCAGAGAATTCGCAATTAGGTCGCTTACAAATACTCCCTCAAACTATTACTTTAAACAGTGCTAAGGACACCGATGCTGATGGTATTCCAGATTGGTACGAGCTTGAAAATGGCTTAAATGTTCATGGTGATGATGCGTCTTTTGACTTGGATAGTGATGGACTTACTAATTTAGAGGAATTTCAGTTGGGAACACAGTCTAATTTGGCTGATACCGATGGTGATGGGGTTAATGATTATCAGGAAGTTAAGATTGCTGGTACCTCAGCCTTAAGAGTTGATACTGATAATGATGGATTGAGTGATTATCAAGAGTTATTTGTATATAAAACAGATGCATTAGCAGTAGATGGTGATGGCGATGGTTATACTGACGCAGATGAAATTAATTTGGGGTATGATCCAAATGACGCTTCTAAGTACCCTGATTATGATATTGATTTAGATAATGATGGCATTTTTGATAAAAATGATAACTGCCCTGAATTAGCTAACGCTAATCAAGTAAACACAGATGGCGATGATTTTGGGGATGCATGTGATGACGATGATGATAATGATGGTGTAGATGATTATGAAGACAATGCCCCATTGATTGCAAACTCAGATCAACAAGATAGTGACGCTGACTTAATTGGTGATGTCATTGATAATTGCCCATTATTAGGTAATCCACATCAAAAAGATAACGATGAGGATGGGCGAGGTGATGTATGTGATGAGGACGATGACAATGACACCGTTTTAGATTACAAGCAAGCTGGAGAGTCGTCAAATATTGCATTGACTCTATACCGTCTTGAGTCGGTTGAAAGCATCAATTTGTCATTTGCCAAAAATTCGAACGCAAAAATTCATTTTGCTAAACAAACATTTGACGATAATGAGCAAATTTATTTAGGCGAATTTGATATGAGCTTGCACAGGTTTAATGCAAGTGAGCTGTCACCTGAAGACGAAGGGAAGTTGGGGCAGTTGATTTCGATTTTAGATGGTGAAAGTTGTGATTGCGTTATTGTTAACCAACCTAATAGCCAATTAAAACTCATTACGGATAGTCAGTCTATTAATATTCGTGTACCAAGTCACATTCCGCAAAAAGGGAAAACAATATTTATATCATCAGATGATGGTTCTGCGTTTGCTGCTTATAGTTCATCAGATCACAGCAACCTGTTAAATTTACTCGTTGCGGGTAGTGCCTTTATTAAAAATGACAACTGTCAATTTATCAGTAATATAGAGCAAATTGACGGTGATGGTGATGGAGTAGGGGATGCGTGTGATATATCACCACAAGATATTGATGGAGATGGCATCTTAAATGTTAATGACAACTGTCCTGCGATTCACAATGAAGATCAAAGCAATATCGATGGTGATTCTATTGGAGACCTTTGTGATGAGGATATGGATGGAGATGGTATTCCTAACGAAGTTGAGTCAAATGAGTTGTATACAGATCCAAAAGATGCATATTCGTGGTCAGATATTATAAGTGATGGCGAGGCTGATTTTGATAACGATGGGTTTAGTAATTTACAGGAAGTGTCTCAAGGAAGCAGTATTTTAATTCCAAACCTTAAATTGTTGAAAGGTAAAAACTATATTTACTACCCAATTGAAGGGTTAACTTCAAAGAAGGCATCAGATTTAGTTGAGGTATTGGGTGGTGCTGAGTTTGTAACTCGGCTTGCCACAATTGATTTAGAAGGTAATATTTCCGAGACATTTACGTTCGATGGGCAAGCCTGGGTGGGTACTAATTTCGACCTTAATGAGTATAAAGCTGTAATCGTTGACTCATTGACACAATATATACTCCCCGAATCAGTGGCAGTGGCTTGCAAGTCATTAGATTTGGCTATTGGGGTTAATTTTACGTCGCTACCTTGTGTTACGAATGGTGATACTGCCTTTAAATTATTAGAAGAATATGGTCAAGATAAAGTTAAATCGATAACAGGAATTAATGCCCACTCAGGACTGCGTCAAACAGCTGCTTTTGTAGATGGTGAGTTATCAGGAGAAAACTTTTCTCTTAGCGTGTTGCAAGGTTACCAGTTAGACGTTATATCACCCTTTACAATAGAAAAACCTATTTTGAATCAGTTCGGTGTATCTATAGATAACTTTGATGGAATAAAAGTAGTTACAACCTCAAGCATTAATTTGAGTGGTTTTATTGATACAGCAAGTGGTGTCCTTCTGGTTAATGGGGTTGCGGTAGATGTTATTGATGGGCGTTTTAGCTTAGAAAACTTTGCATTAAAAGAAGGTGAAAACTTAGTTGTTGTTAAAGGGCGAGACCAGAATGGCTCTCCAATCTATTTAGAGTTTGTTATACAGCATGTAATACCGCCAACTTTTGACGTGATTTCTCACCAAAGTGGACAGTCTTTAAGTGCAAAGTCTATTACAATAGCAGGCCGCTACCAAGGAGCTAAACGTGTTGTAGCCAATGGCGTTGAAGGTATATTAAAGGACGGTATGTTTATTGTATACCCAATACAGTTAACAGAGGGAGATAACGTAGTTACAGTCGCTCTTTATGGTGACTATGGCGTTAAAGTTGAAAAAAATGTTCATCTTACATCTTACCCTATTACAGTGACTCTTCCTGCAGGAGCTTCTCAGCAAGTAAAGTTACCTCAGTCGGTAATCTTTAGTGATGAAAAATTACCGATATCTCCTCAATATGTAACTTATTTAGGGAAAGATAAAACAATCAAAGCAGAACGTTACCAAACTTATTATCCTGATCTTGATAAAGTTGGATTTTATGCGTCCTTTGTTAGTGCTGACCAAAGCTTAACACCAAGTATTACAATGAATTTCAGATCAATTAATACTAATCTGCAATACGGTACTCATCAATTTGCAATCCCAGTTAAAGTAACCGATGCATATGGCTCGTTGACTCATATTGATGACGTGTGGGTAAACATTACTCTGCTTAAAGAAAATGGTGGGGGAGCTATGTTTGTTACCTCACATTCGGATGGTGAAGTTGTAAATGACGCAGATATTAGGTTTCAAGGCTATGTGATTGAAGCACAAAGTCTTAATTATCAAGGGCAAAGCATTAGTCTCGATAATGATTTTTTTGATATTCCAATTAACCTTTCTGCTGGTCGAAATTACTTAGCTTTTGAGATTGTTAGAGAAGGGATCATCAATAATGAAGTATATCGATTAGACTACTATCCAGAAGGGTATAGCCAAATATTTGTTACATCACATAGTCATAATCAGCATGTTTCAGGAAGTAATATCGTACTTTCAGGTGTTGTCTCTAATGAGGGGGCGAAGCTAAAAGTAAATGGTATTGATGCGTTAGTCGATGGTATAAACTTCTCAATTAATGTTCCCATTTCCGCTGGAACTAATTGGCTGAATATTACTGCGGAAGTGGAAGGTAAAGTAAGTGAATATCAATTAAATGTAATTGGAAAAAAATATACTGCACGTTTTACAAACTTAGTAGACCGTGAGCACTTGTATACATATACACCTGTAATTAACGTGGCGACTGATGGAGTAATCAAAAGAGCGAGGGTCAATAATGGTGATTGGCAATCAATGACTGATGCAAGCGACATAAATCTTGCAATAAAGTACTCTAACCCTCTAATTGAAGGCCGTAACTTTATCGTTGTTGATATTGAATTTATGGATAACACCAGCCAAAAACTAATTGCGATCGTTTACTTTGATAAACAAACTCTAAAATTAAAAACGATTATGCCAAGTAGCGTAAAAGTTTGGGTTACTATGGATGAGGTCGTATATAGTGAAGCAGACCAATTTACCTTTGATTTAGGCTGGCTGAGAAATCGTGACCTTGGTTTATTTCAAGCACCAGTCCCAGATAACGCTTCCTCTAGTTATGGCGCTTACGGTCGAATGGGGGCGAGCAAAGTTATTAAAGATTTAGGTGTTGATGAGTTATCTCGAAGAACTGTGTTAGTTGAGTTTCCTTATGAAATCTTTCAATCTAATATGGTTGTTGGTGATACAGCTGACACATCTGGATATATTCGGGTTTATAATAAATCTGGTGAACAAGTTCATTATCAAAATGTACACTACAAAGTTGAATATGTGGAGATCGGGAAAGAGCCACAACTCTATATATGGAACCACGGTGAAAATGAAAAAATTCACACCAACAAAACGACCTTGATTGCCTCTGCAGCAAACTTTATACCCTCTAGTGCAAAACTTAACGGCGTAAATGTAGCCGTGCAACGAAGCACTTTAAATAATGGGATAAATGAGTACCTTCTGCTAGCAGGAGCTTTTAAACTTTCTGATAAACCCTATGTATTAGAAGTGTTTAATGCTAACGGGGACTCATTAACCACACAGTTTAACTTAGAGTATGAACATTTGGCCTATACCCTGCAGTCAGGGCAAGAGTTTAGAGAAAATATCCAATATGAATTAGTGACTTACAATACTCCTGGGAATGTGTGGAGTCGAGAAAAAAGAACCAGTGATTATCCTATTATAAATATGGGCTCTTGGTATCAAATGGGGCCAGAACAACGTAACCTTGATGGTATATATGTTGGCGAAATCACATTAGGTCTTGAAACAAATGAGGGAGGGGCTGCTCTCGGCTCACAAAGTATATCTCATAATGTTAATTTAAGCAGTTATGGTTTGCCAATCTCTAATGAGGTGTATATTTATCGGTATGTAGATGTTGTGTCAGGCCCAAATGTGGTACCAATTATTGATGTCATTGAACCAGCCCTCAATAGTGAAACTTTCCTTTCAGAGGTTAAAGTTAAAGTTGAAATTAAAAATGATAACCTTTCACAAGTATATATAAATGATAATCTAACAACTAAACAGTTTCTTTCGGATTATGGCTGGCCAGCTCGGGATGGTCTACATCATGTACTAAAGGTGCCACTTCATCTTGGCGAGAATGAAATTATTATTAAAGCGCATGCTACTTTGAATGATCAAGTCGTTCAAAAAACTTTAACAGTTATACGCAACCCTATGCCACGACCTTCATTCGAGATTTTAGCACCTACTCAAAACTCAGTTTATAAATTGTTTGATGATGGTATGAAGGACGTTGAGCTTAAGGGGCGTATTGATAAAGCTATTCCTATTCAAGAGTTATTGATTGATGGGGTAAAGGTTGAGGTCGGAAGTGATGGGTATTTTTATCATAGAGCAGCCTATTCTCAAGGCGAACATCATTTAGTTATTAGTGCGAAAAATGATGCTGGAGTAACTGAAAAGATTGTCAATTTTTCCGTTGAATATGGTCCTCCTAACATTACTATAGAAGTTCCCGAATCCAGTAGCTATCAAACAAGGGAAAAAAACATATATATATTGGGTTCAGTTGATGATAAAAATGCATACTTGACCGTTAATGGACATGAGCACGATATTGATTTTGAAATTGGATCTTTTTCTCTTAACTATATTTTAGTTGAAGGTATAAATGATATTGAAATTGTAGCAAAAAATAGTTTTGGGGAATCTAGAAAGTTAATATCAGTTAACCTTGTTGTCCCTGAGAAAACACATGTTGAGGTAGTTAACGGTACTAGCAAATCGATAGAGCGGAAATTAAAAACTACAAATGAAGTTGTATCAAAACTTAGCAGTTATAGAAGAGATATAAACTCTCCTAAATATGGGGTAAATGTAGACGTTAATTATAAAAGAATAGAGGGTCAACCTAGGGACACTGTTGTTTTTGAATATACAGTAAATATTGATGACTCTGTTGAAGCTGGAATTTATACAGTCCCAGTAAAAATAGATTTAATCGATGGCTCTGGAGTTGTTATTCACTCAGATATTTTAGATCTAGTAATTTATGTAGGCATTGAGCGCTTAAAAGTAAAATTAGATAATCTATATGAGAATCAAAGGATAAATACGCTCAATTATACTATTACAGGCAATGTAAATGATCCATCCGCATTAATTCAGATAAACGGGAGCCCAGCGGCTGTAAGCGATATAGGCAATTTCTCATATGAATTAAATTTAGTTGAAGGAATTAACTTTGTAACCGTTACTGCAATCAATACAGAACAACAAGCCATAACAACTTTTCATGTTAATGTTTTACTCGGCGACTTAGATTTAACAATAACCAGCCCAGTACAAAATGCTGCTTTATCAGAGCCTAGCGTGGTATTTTCTGGAAAGGTGAATGACCCCTTAGCTAACATAACAGTGAATGGTCAAACAGCTATTGTTGATGATGAAGGGAAGTTTGCTAAAACTTTGTTTTTCAGTGAAGGAGCTCATCAAGTTCTCATTAATGCTGACAACGGCTTTCAGTCTGCTTCTAAGGAAGTTTCTTTTGAGGTTCTCCCGCAGCCTTTATCTTTGATGATTACATCACCAGCAAATAACAGTACTTTTGATCGTAATGATATAACCATAACAGGGGTTGTATCTGATGCGAGTGCTTTTGTAACCATTAATGATCAGGAGGTCTCAGTTAATGTATCTGGTGAGTTTTTACATGCTATTGTGTTGGATTATGGGGAGCATAACCTTAATATTGTTGCCTATAACGATTTAGAACGAGTGAATCAGACTGTATCTGTAATTATAAACGAAGCTATTGAAGATGAAGTAATTGAAGTTACACAAGGTAACGATAGCTTGGTACAAAGTACAACTATGGTTTTAAGTGATGAGCAAAAGTCAAAGCTTACTGCTTATTCTTATAATCTCTCACAGCTGCCAGAAGGTTTAAGTTTTAAGTTCGTAAGAGTTTATTTTAATAGTGAGGGGGTCGCTTTTGATTATCAATTTAGTGCTAGCGTTTCAATGCCTGTTTCAAAGCACTCAACGGTGTTGTCACTTTCTTTAAATGATTCAGAAAATAAAATAATAGCAACAAAAACAATACCGCTTACTGTATCTGTAGTTGATGAACAAAAGCTAGAGCTTGAATTAACTGTCACTTCTCCCAGCAATGATGAGAAGATTAATTCAAATAAAGTGTTTATTGAAGGGATTGTTAATCACCTTTCGGCACTAGTTGAAATTAATGGTGATAATGTAACTGTATACAGTGATGGTACGTTTTCTCATGAGCTGGTTCTCGACGAGGGCAATCATACAATTGAAGTTAGTGCTAAATATAATGGTGAAACAAAAATTAAGTATGTCCCTATTGTAGTTGATACGAGTACGCCTAGAATAGTCGTGAACATTCTCACTGGGCAAAATACGACTTTCGAAGTTGTAGTGACTGAAAATAAACAGCTTATGTCTCAGGTAAGGAACATTTTTAGTCAATTTTCTCAAGTGCCGAATGGTACTGAAATTAATACAGTTAGCGCAGCTTTCATTAGCGAGAATTCTATGAAATTAACTTACGAGATTTTAGCTGACTCTATATTGGATAACGAGGAAATCGGCCTCGATATTTTGTTAAAAGATGGTTCAGACAATACCATTTTTGTATATCCAGTTAATTTAGTTATAAACCCGTAAATGGAATTTATATGTCATCTATAAGTAGAAAAAAATACGCTTTAGGCATATTCATAAGTGGGATTTTGGTTTCTATAGGTTATTATTTGTTTTTACCTATACAGCTCAACCTAAGCTCTGATGGTGATTACAATAATTTTTTGGTACAAGTCATAGATAATAACGTTGAGGTATTAGAGTCAAATACTATTGATAAGAACTTTTCTTTGGATGCTATAAAATATTTAAAGTATTCGCTGGATGGTTCTACTATCAGGGTTATTCACCCTTTACTCAAAAAGCAGATGTACGCAATTGGAATCTCAGATATTTTTAACAAAGAAATAACAATTAACTTAACTTGCTGGTGTGCAGATAAATCATACCCTGAACAACAAGATTTAACTCTAATTTATTCGCATTTTGAGGACATAAAAAAACATTATATCGAGAATGTTGATGTGAGAAATCGAAGGCTGTCAGTGCAGGGAATGAGCAGGTCTTTATATTTATTGATTGCAATTGCTAGTGATCGAATCGGTTTGGCGAGAACGTTACATAAAGATAGAATACGCTTGATGAAACAAAGAATGGGCGAAATAATTGGTGACTTGTATATTAATTGATAAAAAATAAAATTGCAGTTATCTTTGAAGTTAACCGAGCCTTAATACAAACATGTTTAAGGCTCGACTTTTACTATAGAGGCTAGCTCACAGCTCTAAGATTTATTACGATTTTCTTTAGCAAATGCACGTATTTTACGCTTTTGCGACAGTGTTACTTTATTAACACGACCAGCAAATGGGTTTTCACCTTCTCTAAATTCAATTTTGATTGGGGTGCCCATAATTTTAAGCGCTTTACGGTAGTAGTTCATCAGGTAGCGTTTATAACTATCTGGTAAATCTTTAACTTGGTTACCGTGAATAACAATACGTGGTGGGTTATAACCACCGGCATGCGCATATTTGAGCTTAACACGACGACCACGAACAAGTGGCGGCTGGTGATCGGCTTGAGCCATGTCCATAATACGACGCAACATTGCAGTACTTATACGTTTAGTTGCAGACTCATACGCTTCGTCAACAGATTCGAATAAATGACCAACACCTGTACCGTGTAGTGCAGATATAAAGTGTAGGCGTGCAAAGTCAATAAAGCCTAAACGGCGATCGAGCTCTGATTTAATACGATCTTTAACGTAATCGTCTAAGCCATCCCATTTGTTCACAGCAATAACCAATGAACGACCTGAGTTAAGGGCAAAGCCAAGCAAGCTTAAGTCTTGATCTGAAATACCATCGCGAGCATCAACAATCAATAACACAACGTTACAATCTTCGATTGCTTGAAGCGTTTTAATTACAGAGAACTTCTCAACTACGTCGCTTACTTTTTTACGCTTACGAACACCTGCGGTGTCAATTAACACATACTCTTTTTCATTTCGCGTCATCGGAATGTAGATAGAGTCACGTGTTGTACCTGGCATATCGTATACAATTACGCGATCTTCACCGAGTATGCGGTTAGTAAGTGTAGACTTACCAACATTAGGGCGACCAATAATGGCAAGCTTTACAGGTTTGTCTGCAAATGCCTGGTGATCGGTGTCGCTGTCTTCATCTTCTTCGTAAAGATTAATAAGCTCTTCGTCATCGCCTGTTACGTCTTCGTCTTGTGCAGCTAATTCAGCAATAAGCGGCTGAAGTGTTTGCTCAAGTAATAACGTAATACCACGGCCATGGGATGCCGCAATATGATGGATTTCACCTAATGATAATTGGTAAAATTCAGCACAGTTTGAATCTGCATCAATACCATCGGTTTTGTTGGCAACAACAAAACACTTTTTATCTTGCTTGCGTAAGTGATTAGCAATTGCTTGGTCAGCTACGGTCATACCTACACGAGCATCTACTAAAAACAGAACAATGTCGGCTTCTTCAATGGCTAGCAGAGATTGATCTGCCATTTCGATTTCGATGCCTTCTTCTGAGCCATCAATACCACCCGTATCTACCACGATAAATTCATAGCCATCATAACTAGCTTGGCCATATTTTCTATCTCGTGTTAAACCAGGGAAATCGGCTACGAGCGCATCACGAGTACGTGTTAAACGGTTAAATAATGTGGACTTGCCCACATTGGGTCGCCCAACTAGAGCGATCACGGGAAGCATAAACTACCTCTTTAAAAAACAACAAAAGGCTTCGCAGTGCGAAGCCTTACAAAAAATAATTAACTATTAGCAGGTTATACTAATAGTAGTAAGTTAGTTCGGTATTTTAACCGCACTAACTTCACCATCACGGGTGTATAAAATCAGTTTATCGTCGGCAACAACAGGCTCAATAAAAAATCCTGAACTGTCAAAGTCTTCACGAGATACTAGCTCGCCAGTTTCTTTATTTAACCAATGCAGGTTACCTTCTTGGTCGCCTATAGCTAAATGGCTACCCGCAACTGTAGGGCCTGTTAAGTACCAACCACGTAGAGCGGGTTGGCTCCAACGTTCAATACCTGAATCTTTATCCAATGCGTAAATAACACCATCGCTATCTACTACATAAATACTTTGTGCATCCATTGCAATATCGCGGTAGCTACTGTATTCACGTTTCCAGACAATATTACCTGAGCGAATATCAATAGCGGCTAAGTTACCATTATAAGCAATAGCATATGCGTATGGGCCGCTAATAAGTGGTTGAGTATCTACGTCAACTAGGCGTTCAAACTCTGATGCACCTTTAGCTACCGCTATTTCTGCGCTCCATGCTGAGTAACCACTTTCTGAAATCAAAACGTTTAACTTGCCTGTTTCAAGGCCAACTAATACACCACCGTTAGCAACGGTTGGCGAGCTTTGTCCGCGCAATGTTAGCGGCGGTACTTCTTGTTCAAAGCTCCAACGCTGCTCACCTGTATCTGGGTGTAACGCTAATAATTTACCAGACGCTAAATTAACAAAAACTAAGCCATCGCCAGCAGTTGGTTTTGATAGCGATTCACCAGGTACATTTTTACGCCAAACTTCTTCACCTGTTTCACGGTCAAGGGCTATAATGAAGCCATGTTCAGAGCCAATATAAATCTTACCATAAGCTTGTAAAATACCGCCTGATAATTTTGCTGTACCGTTGTCACTCCATGGCCAAAATGATAAATCCTGACGCACGTCAGTTTCCCATTTTGTGTCGCCATTCGTAAGCGAAAGTGCTTCAACTTGGCCTTCACGGCTAGCAACGTATACAGTATCTTTATAAATAGCAGGCGTTAGTCGAGAGAAATAATGCTCTACACCGTCACCAACTGATTCTTGCCAAACAACGTCAGTTTCAAACTGGTTTACAATTTCAGGAAGTACTAGTTCGTCTTCATCATCACTTGATGAACAACCCATCAGTGTTGCCATACATAGGGCAAGGGTTGCAGTCGTTAATTTTCTCATGCCTAAAACCTTAAGCCGCTGGGCTAGTTACTGCTAGGTCATCTAACTTAACTTGTAATAGTGGGTTACTGGTTAATCCACCTGCATCTACAGCTGCTTGATAAGCAGTGCGAGCATGATCTTTATTACCTTGCTGAGCGTAAATATCGCCTTTAAGCTCGGCAACGTTTGCGTTAAATGCTTCTGGTAATGGTGCATTTAATGTATTTAATGCATCGTCATATTTAGTTTGTGCAATTTGAATGCGGGCTAAGCGTGTAATAGCAATTGCTTTTAGTTCTGTATTTTGCACATTAGATACGATCCAACTCAGTTTTTCGCTTGCTACATCTAACTTTTGCGCATCTACAGCATCTTTAGCAGCAACAAATGCGGCTAATGTTGCATAGTTTGTGTCTTTATTTTCGCTGATAAACGTATCTGCTGAAGATAATACATCATCACCTTCAACAAGCTTAGTGAAAGAGTTTGATGCTTTCTCAGCTGTTGTGATTTGGTTTTGGTTATACGCTTTCCAGCCATACAAACCACCCAAGCCAACAACTATACCTAGTGCAAGTGAAACGCCGTTTTCACGGAAAAAACGTTTAATGGCTTCTGCTTGTTCTTCTTCTGTTGAATGTATATCCATGTTTACCTCTAATGTCAGCTTAGCCGTTAATAAGCTCAGCTAATAGCGTTTTAGCTTGTTCTAATTCTAATGTGACTTGTTCTTTACGTTCACGTAAGTACTTTATAGTCACAACGCCTTTTTCTAATTCATCTTCACCGATAATAACAGCAACAAGTGCATCGCTTTTATCAGCACGTTTTAATTGTTTTTTAAAGTTACCGCCGCCAGCATGTACCATAACACGTAAACCGGCTACGTCACGACGTAGTTCAGAGGCTATAATAGGTGCTTGAATACTTGCTTTGTCGCCCATCGCTGCTAAATATACATCAGCATTGCGACGAATGTCACCCACACACTCAATAGCCTGTAGCAATAATACTAAACGTTCTAGGCCCATTGCAAAACCAACCGCTGGGGTTGCTTTACCACCTAGTTGCTCAACTAAACCATCGTAACGACCGCCTGCACAAACAGTGCCTTGTGCGCCTAAACTGTCGGTTACCCATTCAAATACGGTACGGTTGTAGTAGTCTAAACCACGTACTAATTTTTCATTAACCGTGTATGAGACGCCTGCAGCGTCTAAACGTTCACATAAATTTTCAAAATGTTCTTTTGATTCAACATCTAGGTGCTCAGATAATCTAGGTGCGTCGGTTAATATGGCTTGTACATCTGGGTTTTTGCTATCAAGTACGCGTAATGGGTTTGAATACATACGACGTTTTGAATCTTCATCCAGCACATCTATGTGTTGTTCAAGGTAAGCTACTAATGCATCACGGTAATCGGCGCGCGCTTCGTTAGATCCTAATGAGTTAAGCTCTAAGCGTACGTGCTCAGTAATACCAAATGCTTCCCATAGTTGCGCTGTTAATAAAATAACTTCGGCATCTATATCGGCTGTGGCAATACCAAATGTTTCTAAACCAAATTGGTGAAACTGGCGGTAACGACCTTTTTGCGGGCGTTCATGGCGAAACATTGGTCCCATATACCAAAGACGCTGCTCTTGGTTATATAATAATCCATTTTCGTTACCTGCGCGCACACATACAGCGGTGCCTTCAGGACGCAGTGTTAATAAGTCGCCATTGCGATCTGCAAAGGTGTACATTTCTTTTTCTACTATATCGGTTACTTCACCAATAGAGCGTTTAAATAAGTCGGTTGATTCTACAATAGGAAAACGAATTTCTTGATAACCGAACGATGCTACTGTCTCGCGTAAAATGCTTTCTACTTTCTGCCAAACTTGTGTGTCGCCTGGCAGACAATCGTTCATACCGCGAACTGCCTGAATTTGTTTTGCCACTGATAAATCCTAAATGCTGTTTATGTGTAATAAAAAATGCTTACACAACAAGAATGCTAAAAATTGACCCGCTATTATATACCCAAACTACCCCAAGATGCGACTTTCAGTTGGAATTAAAAGCGATTTAGGCAAGGCATTGATTGCAAATAATAGAGGTTCTATTGTTAAAATCAATAACGCAGTATAAATCGCTTTAAAACCAACCCATTGGGCGGTTCACAGGCACTTACTCTCATCGTTGTTACTTTTTAAGAGCGATTGCCATACTTGCAAAGTAACGCCTTGATATTAAATCCCTGTGAAACGCTGAGTTCTGTATTTTGAGGTGGTTTGGGTATCCACTTGCTATAAAGGTCAACGGCAAACAGCGTTGTTTGCCACTAAATACGGTATTTATTCGACTATTTTTATGTCGATAGGTGTTTGGTTTTGCTTTTGGGCTATAAAGTCACGTACATAACCTTCGAGTTGTTCAACAATATTATTGTTATCGATACGTGCTTTTTGACGCTCGCCATTAATATATAAGCCAGAACGACGGTTTGCACCCGCAAGACCTATATCACTAACGAGTGCTTCACCTGGGCCATTTACAACACAACCAATTACCGAAACCGATACAGGCTCAATAATATCTTCAAGGCGTTCTTCAAGCTGGTTCATGGTGCTAACTACATCAAACTCTTGGCGTGAGCAGCTAGGGCAGGCAATAAAGTTAATACCGCGTGAGCGTATACGCAGCGATTTTAAAATATCAAAGCCTACTTTGATTTCTTGTACTGGGTCGGCTGCAAGTGATACTCGTAGTGTGTCGCCAATGCCTTCAGCAAGTAACATACCTAAACCAACGGCTGATTTTACCGAACCTGAGCGCATGCCTCCTGCTTCGGTAATACCTAAATGCAGTGGTTGGTCTATTTCTTTAGCAAGTAAGCGATACGCACCAACGGCTAAAAATACATCTGATGCTTTTACTGATATTTTAAATTGGTCAAAATCAAGGCGGCGTAATATATCTACATGGCGCATTGCTGATTCTAATAAGGCTTCAGGTGTAGGCTCGCCGTATTTTTCTTGTAAGTCGCGCTCAAGTGAGCCGCCATTTACACCAATACGAATAGGAATGTTATGCTCGCGAGCTGAATCGACCACGGCTCTAATACGTTCTTCGCTGCCTATATTACCTGGGTTTATTCGTAGGCAATCTACGCCGTATTTTGCCACTTTTAAGGCTATACGGTAATCAAAGTGAATATCGGCTACTAAAGGGATAGTGACTTGTTCTTTAATACTTTTAAATGCATCTGCTGCATCCATTGTTGGCACTGATACACGCACAATGTCGGCACCGGCATCTTGTATTGCCTGAATTTGTGCCACGGTTGCATCTACGTCCATGGTATCGGTATTGGTCATTGATTGCACTGCAATCGGTGCACCATCACCAATAGGTACATTACCTACATTGATACGAGTTGATTTTCTGCGTTTAATTGGAGATTCTGAAAACATAGCGACTACTCTGCTAGTGGTAATTTAAATTTAGCTAAACGATTTTTAGGAAAAGCCGAAATGTCGATAGGCTCACCATCCAAGGTAATACTTACAACGTCATGCTTACCTAGTACAACAGAAAAAGGAGGAGTACCGCTAACCGTCATCTGGTAGCCTGCTTTTTTAACACCAAAAGCTACTTTTTCACCCTCACCGTCATAAACTTCAACCCAGCTTTCATCGTTAAAGTTCATCACGATTGTACTTATACCTGGTGTTTTATCCAGATCAGTAGTTACTGTTTCTACGGGTTGTTCTACTGAATCATTTAATGTTTCGCTTTGCGGTTGTACCGTTTTATTAGTATCTGCTTGTTGTTCTTGTTCAAAAAAAGGAGATTGTGCTGCTTGTCGCTCACTCATAATTGAGTTCTCAACATTAATATTACTTGTTTGTTCTTCAATTGGCGTGGCATTTTGCCAAAACCAAAGTGCAGACGAACCAATGACGATCGCTAAAATAATATAACTCACGAACATTAATCGGCTGTCATTGGCTTCTTTCTCCGTTCGGCGTGAAAAGCTTTGCATGTTCGCGGGTTTAGCCGGCTCAGGTGGGGCTGGCATCATAGCTAGAATAGGCGTGCAATCAACTTTTAATTCTCGGCAATAGTTTTTAATATAACCTTTTACAAACGTAATAGGACCGAGTAATTGAAATTCATCGTTTTCAAGACGCTTTATTTGTAGTTCAGATAGTTTTAACGGCTTAGCAATTGCTTCAATGCTCACATTCGCTTGCTCACGATGTGCTTTTAGTATTTGACCAACCGTTGGTTGTTCGCTCTGTGTTTGCGTATTGTCTTCATTCATAATGTGTATGAGTCTGGATCCACTAGTAAAAGTCTATGCCCTGGCGTAAGTGCTATGTCAGGACTTAATTTATTCCATCGCATTAATTGATCAATTAATACACGCCGCTGGGTAGCTATTTCGTAAAGGGTGTCGCCAGCTTTAATTTCGTAATAAACATTAGGATCGTTTAGGTAAATTTTACTTCCATTCATTACCCGATCCGACTCTTTTAAACCATTCCATTGTAGAAGTTTTTGTAGTTTAACATTGTATCGCACCGAAATGCTAAATAGGTTTTCACCGAATTGAATTACATGAAATGGGATGCTTAAAGTTGGTACTTTAGGGTTAAGCATTGGTGGTTCAATGTGTTCACTTGCCTCATAACTCTTAAACTGTATGTCATTATTATTTTGGCGACTACTTTCAGCAAACACGTTAGTATCTTTCGTTGCAGTGTAAAAAACAACATCAGAATCATTCTGTTCTATAGGAGCCTTTATTACAGGGGGAGTTTGCTGCGAATTAAAGTTTGCATCTTTAGGGGCGCCAAAAGAAATTATTTTAATGCTGTCATTTGGTTTAGTTAATGTTTTTTCGGCTTGTTTTTGTGATTTAGGTACTTGTGGAGCGGCGACCGTTTTTTGCATCGTATTAGTTAAATTATGACCAGTTGTTAAAGCAAGCATGATAGCCGATGTATCGGTTTTATTACTTGAACTAGTTACTGTTGGTGTCGTTTCTTTTTCTGAAATAGATGATGGGGGAGCGCTTGTATAAGTATTTCCTTTATTAATTGGATTAACAGTACTTGCAATAACTGAACTTGCATTATCCATTTGAGTTTGGGGTGCTAAACTTATGCGTTTGTTATCGTTGGTAACTAAGCTTGTTGAATTATCTCTAGCAATGTGTTTTTTCCGGGTGATTTTTATTTTTGGTTTAACACTAATTTGTCCACCATTACTTGTTTCTTGTAATTCATCAAGTTTAGCTTTTCGGTATTTTTCTCTTAAAATTTCAAATTCGCTTAACCGTACTTTTTGCTCTCGAATTACGTATGCTTCATTACTCGTTGGGTAGGTCTGTGAAATAGTGGTCGCAATTTTTTCTGCATCTTCTATTTTACCCATTCGATTTTTTATTAAATAGTTAAGCATTAAAGCCCGAGATGAAACTTTGCCTGTATCGTCATAACGCTTTAAAAGCTCACTTGCTTTGTGTAAATCACTTTTAGCATAAAACAGTGCAGCTAAACTGATTAAAGTAGACGTTCTTTGCGAGCTGTGGTTCATGGCTTGTTTAAAATAACTTTCAGCATTATCAAAATCGTTAAACTCAATGGCACATAAAGCTAAATTTTCGTAGCTTTCTGCAACACGAATGTAGCTAGGGATTTCTATTGCTTTTAAAAATTGATCAGTGGCTCGGTCGTATTCATTTATACCACATAAAAATACACCGTAGTTATTTAAGGTATTTGGATCGTCTGGTTTTATGGCGAGTGCTTTTTGGTAGGCTTTATCGGCCAGTGTATTTTCACCAACTTGTTGATAGTAATAAGCTAGAGAGTAATGAACCTCTGGTAAATTTGGTGCAAATTCGGCTGCACGCTCTAGATTATATTTAGCCTGAGAATTATTGCCTGTATTTAGGTATTGTAATGCTAGAGCAATGCGCGTTCGCGCTGCGCCTATATTATTAATTTTATTTTCGACGACGGGTTTGTCACTGCCGTTATAACTATTTTCGGTTACACACCCGCTTAGAGCGAGTGCCGACATAGTTAAAGCAAGTAAAGATCGCATTACCTTATCTCTGTATTTTAATCCATATCTTCTATCTTACCTAAAAGCCTTTATGTTGCATCATATATTTAAAAATAAACGAATTAATATAAAGGCTTTAAGTATTTTACTAAAAGTTATGCTTGATGAATGTTTACAGTAATCGCATTATCATCACGCATTTTCTTTTTAGCTAAGCGCTTAGTACGATCCACTACATCACCCACTAATTGTCCACAAGCTGCATCAATATCGTCCCCTCGAGTACGACGAACAATACAGGTAACGCCGGCTGCTTGTAATACCTTTGAAAAGCGATCAATACGGCTGTTACTTGAGCGAGTGTACTCATTACCTGGGAACGGGTTAAACGGAATAAGGTTTACTTTAGATGGTGTGCCTTTTAACGTTTGCACGAGTGCATGCGCCTGATCGGTGCTGTCGTTAATACCGTTAAGCATAACGTATTCAACGGTTACGTCTTTATTAGCTTTTGAACCGTCGATATAACGACGACACGCGGCTAAAAATTCTTCAATAGGGTACTTTTTATTAACGGGCACTAAAATGTCACGCAGTGCGTTATCTGGTGCATGCAATGAAATAGCCAGTGCTACGTCAATTTTCTCTTTTAGTAAATCAAGTGCAGGTACAACGCCTGACGTACTTAATGTTACGCGGCGCTTAGATAAACCAAAGCCCCAATCGTCCATCATTAGTTCCATTGCTGGCACTACGTTTTTAAGATTAAGTAAAGGCTCACCCATACCCATCATCACAACGTTAGTTACTGGGCGCTTTTCGCTATGGCCATCAAGGCCTATATCTTTAGCTACACGCCAAACTTGGCCAATGATTTCAGATACTTTTAAGTTACGGTTAAAGCCTTGTTGAGCAGTAGAACAAAAAGTACATTCAAGCGCACAACCAACTTGTGATGATACACATAAAGTAGCGCGTTCTTTTTCAGGGATCCAAACAGCTTCTACTTCTTGGCCGCCTTCAAGAATAAGTGCGTACTTAATAGTACCGTCGCTTGCTTGTTGGCGAACGGTGATTTCTGGTGCAACAATTTCGCACTCAGCTTTAAGCTTTTCTTTAAGCTTTTTATTTACGTTGGTCATTTCGTCGAAGTTATCTACGCCAAAATGATAAATCCATTTCATCACCTGGTCACTACGAAACGGTTTTTCACCGAACGATGCAAATAGCTCGCGCATTGCATCTCGGTTTAAATCTAATAAGTTAATCTTTTTTTGCTCGGTCATGAAACAACCTCAATCGGTGACGGTGGAGATAAAATTTACGAGGACGAATTGTACACAATTCACTCACTTTAATCATTAAGTAAAACATTATTAGTTTACTGATTAATACTTTACGTAATGACTAAAAAAGGGCCCGAAAGCCCTTTTCAATATGTTAACGAATTCGAATTAACGAGTACGTGAACAAAGCTCTTCGTCAGCGAAGAAGTACGCGATTTCGCGAGCAGCAGATTCAACAGCGTCAGAGCCGTGAACAGCATTTTCGTCGATGCTATCAGCGTAGTCTGCACGTAAAGTACCAGCTAGTGCTTCAGCAGGGTTAGTAGCACCCATGATTTCACGGTTTTTAAGAACAGCGTTTTCGCCTTCAAGAACGGTAACCATTACTGGACCAGATGTCATGAAAGATACTAAAGCACCGAAGAAAGGACGTTCGCTATGTTCAGCGTAGAAACCTTCAGCTTTCTCTTGTGAAAGGTGAACCATTTTTGCTGCAACGATTTTAAGGCCAGCAGATTCGAAACGGTTGTAGATAGCGCCAATGTGGTTTTTAGCTACTGCATCAGGTTTTACGATTGAAAAAGTACGTTCTAAAGCCATCTTTATGCTCCAATAATTTTAAATAAAAGTGTGAATATTAACGGGCGCGAATTATACGCGTTTTAAGTGAAAAATCCTAATTTTATTAAAAACCAGTTTGATTGCAGTTTTGTGATCTTGATCAAAAGCACAATGCTTGGCGGATTTATAATGCCGCGCTCGTAAATTAATTAATCATGCAACCGACTTATACTCGGTTCGATGTATGGAGCGCACATGTCACCCATTATTTCTTCAACGCCTTTTACTCCTGAACTATTATGCCCTGCAGGCACTTTAAAAAACATGCGCTACGCGTTTGCTTATGGCGCAGATGCGGTTTATGCGGGGCAACCCCGCTATAGTTTGCGTGTGCGCAATAATGAGTTTGACCTAGACACGCTGCAAATTGGTATTAGTGAAGCACATGCGCAAAATAAAAAGTTTTATGTGGTGTCTAATATTGCGCCGCATAACGCGAAAGTAAAATCGTATTTACGTGATATAGAGCCAGTTATAGCAATGAAACCCGATGCGCTGATTATGTCAGATCCTGGTTTGATCATGCTGGTTCGTGAAAAATGGCCGGCGATGCCTATTCACTTATCGGTGCAAGCAAACGCCGTTAACTTTGCAAGTGTGCAGTTTTGGGCGAAGCAGGGCATTGAGCGGGTTATTTTATCTCGCGAGCTCTCGCTTGAAGAAATAAAAGAAATACGCACGCTTTGCCCAAATACTGAGCTTGAAGTATTTGTACATGGCGCACTGTGCATGGCGTATTCAGGGCGTTGTTTGCTCTCTGGTTATATAAACAAACGCGACCCAAACCAAGGTACCTGTACCAATGCATGCAGATGGGATTACGATGTTAAGCCAGGTGTTGAGAACGAAACCGGCGAAATGGTGCATAAAATTGATCCCAAACAGGTTATTCCTACATTAGGTGAAGGCGCGCCGAGTAACGATGTATTTATGTTAGAGGAGCAAGGCCGCCCAGGCGAATACATGCCTGCGTTTGAGGATGAACACGGCACGTATATTATGAATTCCAAAGATTTACGCGCTGTACAATATGTAGAGCAGCTCACAAAAATGGGTGTACATAGTTTAAAAATAGAAGGGCGTACTAAGTCATTTTATTATGTGGCGCGCACTGCACAAGTTTATCGCAAAGCAATAGACGATGCGGTTGCAGGCAAGCCGTTTGATGCGGATTTATTTAAAACATTAGAAAACTTAGCGCACCGTGGTTACACCGAAGGCTTTTTAAAACGTCACGCCCATCAAGATTACCAAAATTACGAGTATGGTCACTCTGTATCAACTAAGCAGCAATTTGTGGGTGAAGTACTTGGGCGCTGCGAAAATGGCTTAGTTGAAATAGACGTTAAAAATAAATTTTGCACAGGCCACTCTTTAGAGCTAATGACGCCAAAGGGAAATATTAGTTTTGTGCTTGAATACATGGAAAACAAAAAAGGCGAAAGTATTAGCGATGCTAAAGGCTCTGGTCACATTGTAAAAATACCGCTAGATGAGGGCGTTAACTTAGCGCACGCTATTTTAATGCGTAACCTAGATGCACACCAAGATACCCGAAATCCGTTTAAACAAGCAGTTTAAGGGGTATAAGTAACACCAAAAATCGGTATTTTGGTGTTACTTCATAATCTATTTTAACTACCCGTTAAATGCTTATTCATGGCGTACGTATTATTAAGCTGTTGCTCTATTAAGCTAATCGTTTTTTATTTACGTCGAGTGTTTTAGCGGTGTCTTTAAAGTTTAAAATAATCTCCGCTATTTCAGATATTATAACTTGTACTTGTTTCCAGTTTGCATAACCTGCTGCAGAGGCCAGCTTTTGAATCGCTTTTAGTGGCGGGTTTTTTCCAAATCCAGCAAACGAAGTAGCATGCTCGTTAAAAGGGTGTGGACTAAAAGTGACATCATAAAAAGGCGCTAAATCCCACTCACCAGAATCTTCTTGTAAAAAGCCCATTTTTTACTGTGGTCGTCTTGGTTACAGCTAAATAAATTAAACATAGCCCGACGAAATTGTAATTGCCCCGCAGCAGGTGATTTGCATAAAACACGGCTCGCTTTAATTAAATCCTCATAATCTAATGTAAGTGTACGAAAATCAGCATCTAGCAAGCCACATGCACTATGCATATGTTTGCAGCCCATTTTATCACCCGTTAATTTAAACCTATCGAATCGCTTTAAGGCAAGCCATTGCTTTGCACCGGTCCCTTCTGGGGCGGGTACCAGTAATCGTTGAGGTGGGTTTAATCCCGCTTGTTCAGCTAAATCCAAATACACAGCTTCACATAACCCTTTCTCATGTCCTAAAGCGAGGTTTTTGGATGTGAATTTGATTAACCAAGCATCATCGCCTGTTTTAGGTTTTGTCCTACATTCTTGTATATTATTGTCAGGAAAATAAATTTGAGCTTTAGGGCGTGCACCGCCGGAGCTGCCAGCAGCCACTAACGCAGAAAGTACTTTTTCTGTCTGCCCGTCAAATATTGCTTGGGCTTGTTGACCCAATGTAGCAAGACCAGCGTCATCGTCATTTGTGCCATCATAATGAGTTTCAGGTGTAAACGATAATGCCCCATAGCTAAATGGCCAACAAAAGATAGCGGTCCATTTGGGTCACAAAATTAGGCATTATATTATTTTTTCTGAATACACGGTCCTGTAGTAGTAACCCCCACTCATCAGGTAAACAATCAGAAAAGACCCCATGCAATCCATTATGTGGGCTTTTGGGTGCTAATTGAACATCTCTATTGAAGGCGAGTGAGAATGGCGAAAGATTACCATATGTGTCTAAATAACTTTGGTCGAACTGAAAGTAAACACCTTGCCTATTTTGAGCAAGTACGCCCACCATTAACTCTGTTGAGTCTGACAGTGTACGTTTTACTTCTAGCTTTTCTATGGGTTTAATAAAGGCCATTGTTTAATTCCTGAACAATAGGCGTTGGCGCATTCTTGCCTTGAGTTGGCGCTTGTGTTAAGTCATATAAACGAGTTAAATCGTCGAGTGTTTGCCACAAAAGCAATAGCTGCCTAAACGAAATAAGCCCTGTAACCTCAAACTTTTTTATTGTAGAAGCCGGTACTGTGCTTTTTTTAGCTAACGCCTCGCGTGACATTTTTGCTTTTTTGCGACGTTCTTTTAGGTGCTCAGCAAAAGTCAGCTGCACATCACCTTCGCTTAATAATAAATAATTAATAACAGAACCTCGCGAACTTGATTGGGCATTACTGTGTCCAAAATTGCTTTTTTATGAGCGTAATGGATATTATAGTGTCCATTTTTAGTTATAAAGTTAATGATTGAATGCGAGTTACCCAATGTAATTTTTATTGATTGAGATCAACAAGAAAACGCAGAATAAAATGCATAATTTACGGCTGCAAATTTATGCTAGAAGTACTAGAGGTTAGAGAGTGGCTTTACTAATTAACAGCAAATGCATTAACTGCGATAGTTATAAGGTTTCCAATTAAAGTCTTTAAAAACAGCTCGTTACTTTGTCGTGCTATAGCTTGTGCTACGATTTTACGTAACTCGTCAGCACTTAGTTAGTATCTTAAAAACAGCCTTAAAAGGCAAATTGTATTAACTACAAAATTAAAAACACAAACTACCATAACCTTTGAATCGATATTATTTAATAACGCTTTAATACCTGTGCGATAGACGTTGGCGCATTCTTGCCTTGAGTTGGCACTTTTGTTAAGTCATATAAACGAGTTAAGTAGTCGAGAGATTGCCACAAAAATAATAGCAGCCTGAATGAAATGAGCCCAGTAACTTCAAACATTTATCGTAGAAGCAGGTACCGTACTTTTTTTAGCTAACGCTTCGCGTGACATTTTTGCTTTTTTGCGACGTTCTTTTAGATGCTCTGCAAAAGCTAGCTGCACATCACCTTCGCTTAATAGTAGGTAATTAACAATATACGTCCCAATAAAAGAGACACAGCTGTATCTAAAATGGATTTAAAATAAGATTAATGGATACAATAGTGTCTATTTTTTGCGAGTAAAGCGTTTGAGATGTGTTAATGCCAAGCAAAGTCGATACCGGCTAACCTCATTTAGGATCCCTACACAATAAAATATAAATCAAATTAAAAGCTTAAAAAATTAAAACGCACATTAGCGTTTTTACTCCTCACCATAATGTGCTTTTTAGGGATCATTAAGCTGCATTTAAGGTCTTAAAGTGACTTATGGGTCACTTTAACTACCTTAGGTTATACTCAAAAAGTTAAGTGTTTTTTACTTAATCTACTTTCTTAGTTTTTTTAATAAGCTTAATTAGAATTATCGTAAGCACAGCAGCTGGTAATAACCATATAAAATCACTCATCTAAAATTCTCAATATTTGAAATAGTAACTTAACATTAATGTTTTTGAGGTGTTTTGCAAATTTAAGTCGTTTATCTATTAACTTTCAATTTTTCTCCTGACTTATGCCTAGTTAGCTTTAGGACAAATTAACTAGGAAAAACCATGAAAGAACAAAAATCACCGTTTATACGCCAATATGTACGCGCTAGTAAATCACCGTGGGAAGATGCTTCCACCATTTTACTATTAGCTGATGTTATTGATAAGCAAACACTAGAACTAGGTTTCACCAATTACATTTATTTACACCGAGATAGCATGGGGAGTGTGCTGGGTATTAGTATTTCTCAACAGTTATTAGCTGCTAATCCTGAGTTCTCAGAGCGGTATTTGGAGGGTATTGAAATGTATGCCTTTTTACTCATACATATTGAAGACATAACGCACTTCTGCAATTTATTTTCTGCAGAATTTGAGCAACTGTTTATGCTAAAACCAAATGCGTTTTTTGCAGCTGCAGAAGACAGTTGGTTACGGTTAATAGAAAGCTCATAAACTCTGGCGAGCCTTTAGGCTCGCTTTTTATTTTTAAAGGTTCTGATCCAATTGTGTTTTAAATAAATAATTTAAATACCCTAAAAAATCACTATTTCTCCCTGGGAGTGCCTATTTAACAGTAGCCTCACAATAAGAGGAGTAAATAATTATTAACGGACAATAATTATTAAGTTAATTTTAAATAAGGAAATTCTATGACTTGCAGATATACCTCTACTCTAGACATTCTCACCCTGTTAGAAGATGTCAAAACGGTTGTTAGGGATAACGATCATAAAATAAACAAACTCATGCTAAGCGCAGATAACCCTAACTTTAAAGGCTTTTGGGCTATTGTAGAGCCTCAAGTTTTTAATAAAAAACATCTTAATTATCGTGGCGTAAAAGTTCTGATATATAAACTAATGATTTGTTTAATAAATGATGTACACCAACCCGTACCAGCATATCCTGATTACGATGACGAGTTTTATGAAGAGCCAGAGCAAGCATTTAGTGATGCGCCAGAAGAACACTTTGATTCAGTTTTTGATAGCAAGTTTGAGGAGGAATTTGAAGAAGACTATAAAAATGATATTGAAAATGAATTTGTTGACGAGTTTGAACAAGATCGTATTGATCGTAATATCCAAGATGCAATAAACAGTCTTCTAAATAAATAATAAAGGACAAATATAAGTTATTTTAATAATAGAATAACTGCCTAATCATTACCCCTAAAATATGCCATGAGTCATTATTTGCAGGCTCACTGCTTAAGCTGGAATCTGGTTTAAGCAGCTCAATCTCATTAATGGAGATTACACCTCTAGGGGAAGGCGTGATGCAAATATAGCGCCTTGTTATTACTTCACAAAAGCGTGTATTTAATAATAATGTTGGCAAGGCTTTAAATAGGCCAAAAGCAAAGGGGGAATGGATTACTATCCATTCCCCCTTTGCTTATCTATTGTTTATTCATAAAACATTTCATTAATTTCTTCACATAATTTAGTACGGTATATTATAGAGGCTCGCAGCAGCTCAGCATCACTTTCACTGAGAAGTGGTGCTCGCGTTTTTTTATTAAAACGCTGTGGCATCTCCTCAAATAACTGTTCGTGGAGTCGTTTAATGTCATCAAAAATTTTGACCGACTGAGAGAATAAAAAAATCTTACTGTAATCGCGTTTTTTTAACGAGGCCAAATATTTTAGCAAAATGACCTGCCGTGCCGTTTTATTTTTAAAAGAGTGCTCCACCTCAATAGCGGCTATTGAGCCATCAGGAAGTTGCACAGCGCCATCCACAGTTCTTGCAGCGGATAGGCTGTTAATTCGTTGAAATTCAGGCTCGGTAATGAATCCACTCCACATTGGCGCATATGTTTCATCACTGTGATAATTGTGTATACCGCGCAGCATGACAAATGCGTTTATAAGATTATGTACTACATTATTTTGATTGAACTGCAGAGCAGGGTTTTTATTACTCCTAAAATATACGTCGATGCCCATTAATTCCTCGGCAAATTTGGCAGCAGTATAGGTAGGAACATAGACGCGTCCGTTTGGACTGCGGTGTGTTTTTACCACACGCAGTAAACTGTCCTTTTCAAGTCGGTTCAAATGCTCTAATGCGAGGCGATGATTGATGCCATATAACCAACGAACAATGCTTGGTGTAACAATGGAAAACCGAATTGCAATTAAAACGGTTAATCGTGTTCGGTTTACCCCTTTTTGATGGTTATTTGCGCCTGGATAATACCGCATATCAATATCAAAATAGCGAGGGTAGTGAGTATGAAGGGTGTTGTTCGTTTCCAAATTTATTGATGGTTGTTGTGTCATTTTCTAAAATCTTTCTGGCTAGTTAATTAGTAAAATTAACTAGTACCGCAACACAAAAATTATCATCATTTTAAAATTAAATTGCCGTTTTTCATTCCGAGAAGCTTTAACAGCATGCACGTAATGATTGTTGCGATAATAATCGCAACAAAAGCCGCTTTCAGCGGATGGCTTCTCAACTTCGTTGTTTAACCATAGGGACTAAAACGCCCGTCAGCTCTGGTGTTGCTCCGCAACGAGCTGACTCGACGCGCTATCGCGCTAGCGTTTTAGACCCCGCGCGAATGTACGAGCTACGCTCCGTACTAACCGCCATACTGCCGCTTCAGACAATGCGATGGGTGCCCCATTATCCGCATTTTTCTTCGCTTTTATTTTCTACGAAAATAGATGGTTCGATATCAATTTGTGCCAAATTGATATCGAATTTCGCTGATGCGAAACACTATCGCGGTTAGTACAGACCAGCTGTACATTCGCGCGACTCCACACATTTCCGGCTTCGCCTCCAATGTATTACGCGAGCTATTGGTCTCATTCTGAGACGCTCTTTTTTCATTTTTTCGTGCCGAAAAATGCGTTTTAATAACGTCTTTCAGACAAAAACAGCCTTAAAATTAAACTTATTAATGAACTTTTTAGATAAAGAGGAAAGGGTTTTTCCTTAATAAAAATTAGGTGGAGTAAGGGAAGGGCGAGTAACTTAATTCAAACTTTTTGTTGCTGAGCTGCGCAGTCAAACAAGTTTGATTTTTATCACGAAATCATTAAATTTGAAAGCAGAAATTAATGATTAATAAGGTTAAAAAATGAAAAATAATGACGCTAATGATATTGCTATTAATCCAACAACAGGATTACCTATCACAAATGCGAGCGCTAATATTGTAGATGTTGGCGGCAATGTAGTGGGCCAATCTAATCGAGTAATGACCGTTTATGAAATTGAAGAATCGATAGCGGACTCTATAGGAGATGATTGTTTTGATGCATTTGAACCGTTCGATGATGGTTTTTAATGCCCAAAATTTTGAAAGCTATTAGTCGATATCGAATAGAAATCATCTATTCGACCATTGTTTTTGGTGGCTCAGCGGTACTTTCTTTCCTGTACCAATCAACTCAAAATTTTGCCTGGTTTATTACGCTGACCTTATTCTGTACCAAGATGGCTATTGGCATAATCAACTACGAGAAATATTGCCAAAGTAATAAGCATAGTATGAAAGCTATGCTGCTATATTTGTTATTTAAATTTGTATAACCCTCGTTTATTTGTCCTAAACGCAAAGCGCCTAATTCTAGGGCGCTTTTTTAGTTTTATAAGTATTTAAGTACTTTTAAATTGCTCAGATTCACAAACTATGGGTGGTAAAAGGGATCTTAAAAATACAACTTCTTTATCATTTAAATAAAAAGGTGTCATCCGGACTAAAAAGTCTGCTGCCTGGTATTAGGTTTATGACAATAATATTCATGAAAGAAGTATGTAGGTTTTTATAACTCTGGTAGTATTTTCAGTTTGACAGCTTTTAGTTTATGAGTGGAATGAGTAATGGATTACAGAAAGATGAAATTGAAGATTGTTGTAAGTGTATTGTGTTTATCTGGGTGCAGTGAGTTTGATGACGAAGCAATGACGTTCTTAAGATGTGGGATTGCAGCCAATGAACTAGATCAGCATCAAGCGATCGATAGAATAAATGATAAGATGGGGTTGTTTTTTAAAGAAGAAAAGTTATATATATCAAGCAGAGATGCAAGTTACATGGGTGCTGAGATTCGTAATGAAGAAATGCAGCTTTATAGAAAAAATGCATTAGCTCAATATGCTACTCTAGTTGAAGTCTATAATTCGTCCGAATGCGTTGACTTACATGAAGGCGAAGAGATTAATATACCGTTTGAATATTAATTAAGTTATTTATAATCAAGGTCTTATTTTTATGGATAGTTATAAAGTTACTTTTAAGGGTCAGCTTACAGAAGGGGTTGAGCGGGATAAAATAGGACTTTCACTAACAAAATTTCTTAAATTACCTGAATCTAAAGCAGAATTACTTTTCAATGGAAAGACATATATTATCAAAAAAGGGCTTAATTTAGAGAAAGCTAAATTAATACAAAAGAAGCTTAAGTCGGTAGGTGTAATAACTAACTATTCAAAAGAAGAGAATAAGCAGCCCCCAAATAAGTTACCGGAAAAGACTGAAAAAGTTTCAGATGTTTTGCCTATTGATAAAGACTTTGCAGTTGAACCGATAATGAATGACAAAATCTGCAAATATTGCGGAAGTGAGCTAGTTAAAGCAGATAAGAATAATTTTAATCTAAATTTGATAATTCAAATTTTGTCAAATGGAGGCTATTTAAGGCATCTTGGTATTTGTTTTACGTTATTTCTTTTTCTAGCAATCATAGGTGTTTTTTCTTCTAATATTTCTTTTGGTTTTTGGGCTTGGCTGTCATTCATTATTGTTATGCCAATAACTGTTTCTATTGGCTCATACATAGGAGGGCTTTTCTTAAAATTTGTAAAGCCAAATTTGTACTTTACTTCAGGTGTGATGGATGCGTTACAGAAAAGAGTTTTTTGGACTGTTGGACCTCAGTTTATAGGTGGCTTTATAGGTTACATGATTGGTAATGGCTTTATTATAAATGTATTAGGATTTACCCAATTTCTATGATTTATCAAGTTCTTACTTCAATGGTCGAGCTTTAAAATATAGACTATTAATTTTTAATAATACTCTGGTTCTAACGCTAATCTTTGCTTATTAACCGTATTTTATATAGCATCACTAAACAGCATGAAACACGTTGAATCAACGAGTTGTGCGCACTCATGGCGTAGTATTTAGGGATGGTTTAAGTTATGGATAAAAGAAAGCTCAGCGAAACTGATATAATCAGTAAGTTTATTCTACCCGCAGTTAAAACCGCAGGATGGGACGACATAACTCAAATACGCCAAGAGGTTAAACTACGTGACGGTAAAGTAATCGTACGTGGGCAACTTGGTGTACGTAAAACGGTTAAATCGGCTGACATAGTGCTTTACCATAAACCCAGTATGCCGCTTGCTGTCATTGAAGCTAAAGCGAATAAGCACGAAGTAGGCAAAGGTCTTCAACAAGGCTTAGACTATGCCAGGCTACTCGATGTGCCGTTTATATTTGCCTCCAATGGCGATGGCTTTATATTCCACGATAAAACCAAGCTAGGTACGCCTGATGCGCACAACCTTGAAACCGAAATACGCTTAGAAGACTTCCCATCACCTCAAGAACTTTGGGCTAAATATTGCGCTTACAAAGGCTATACAGAATCGCAACTCTCTATAATAAACCAAGCTTATTATGATGATGGCAGTGGTAGACACCCGCGTTACTATCAGCTCCAAGCGATAAATAAAACAGTAGAGGCTATATCGTCAAGTAAAGACCGTGTACTCCTAAGTAGTTCCATGAAAAATGTATCAAGAGAACAAATTAGGAGCTTAGCTGTTGCCCTATCGCCACAAAAGGAGCAACACCGCATCGTTACTAAAGTCGATGAATTAATGACACTTTGTGACCAACTTAAAGCTCGTTTAAACGACGCGCAAACTACTAAACTTCACTTCACCGACGCCATAGTCGAACAGGCTTTATAATATGCAATTAGCTACTTTTTTAAGAAATACAATTTTAGGTGATGATGCAGAGGGGCGTGCTACTGAATTTGTTAAAGTGCCAAAGAATAATAGTAAAGAAGGTCTTATTTCTATTTCGTTAGAAAGAGGTAATTTCCTATCTTATATCATTTGGCCTATGAATACATTTCACATCATAGCTCGAATGCTTGATACATTTGATGTGTATCAAAACGTAGTATCTTTAAAAAACTATAGTGAATTACCCTATAGAGGCTCAACAGGAAGGCATGACCGAACGTGGCGTGAATCTATATTATTAAATAAAAGTGAAAAAACAATAGAAGTAACCGACCGGTTTTATGAGCTTTTGTACAATTTATTTAAGAGTTCTAATGCAAGCCAACAAGTTAGCGATTTACTCAAGAACCGAACTTATTTTAGTGAGTTAATAGAGTTATTTAATGCAAGCGATAGTTGTGCATTTAATATCAAAAATACTTTATTTTCAGAGGTGGCACCTGCATATATTGCAGCCCAAGTTAAAAAGCTAGCGCGCTCAGAAAGTTCAGCCATATTGAGCTTTTCAAATTGCAATTCCAGTTACGGAAGTGTCCATTACAAAACCCACACACCACAAGCAGGTATATCCTTAAATAGTTTGAGCCACGATTTAGCTTATATAAAAGCAGGTGTAGAGATAAACTCACTACCCCAAAAAGTCGAATACAAAAATGAGCAAAAAGACTTTAATATTTTACTTTTGCCTTGGCCATTGAAAGTAGAAGATAATTTCTTCAATACAGCTGTAAAACCACTATTACAAATGGATGATGAATTTGGGTTCTTTTCATATTCTAACTTAGAAGTAATCACAGCAAAAAAGATTATATATGCAATGAAGGGCTCCAATAGCCCTTTAGATCTTGTTGTAATACCAGAGTGTTCAATTGATAGTGAAAATAAGCAAACTATTATTTCAGAATTAGGTAGTTATTTTAAAAACAAGCATGTAACAGTTCCGACATTTATATTTGGCGTTTTTACGAAAGGAACAGAGGATAGATACGGTGAGAATAGCTTATCTGTATTAGTTTGGAACGAAAGCACGAGTTGCTTTATTGAGGAGACTCAACAAAAGCATCATCGCTGGGCTATTGATCAGCAACAAGTAAGTAATTATGGCTTGCAGAATATATTCGAAGATAAAAAAGTAAAGTGGTGGGAAGACTGTTTAATTGGATCTAGGAAATTACTTTCATTTGAAAAAAGCTCAACCCATATATGCCCATTAATATGTGAAGACTTAGCGAGACAAGAGCCGATCTCCGGTGTGCTGAGGTCATTAGCCCCTCACCTAGTTGTTGCTCTTCTTTTAGATGGTCCTCAACTTAAAAGTCGCTGGCCAGGGCATTACTCGCACACATTAGTCGATGAGCCAGGTAGTAGTGTCCTTACTATTTCACCTTATGGGATAGTTGAACGCTCTACAAATGGTGGTGAGTTTCCTAAAAGTAACGTGATCTCTTTATGGAGCGAGCCCAATAAAACTGTAGAAATCGGGTTAGATGATGAAAAGGCAGGTATAGTTTTAACGCTAGTAAAGGAAGAATCGAAGCAATGGACTGCAGATGGCAGATTAGAACCAAAGAAAAGGCTGACATATAAAGATCATCGGTCTATTGGGTCTGCGAATGAGTTATCTGAAAAATAATTAAAACCTCTAATTACTTAATATCATTTTAAAAAGGAATTATATGCCAACCTATAATAAATATAACTTCAATGGAGAGCAGTTAGGTAAAGCACCACTTATTTTAGCGGTAATGAAAGAGTATGTTGAAAATAATAACCCAACGTATGACCAACTGAAACAAGACTTCCAAGAAATCGAAAAAAATAGAAGTAAAAGTAAGCCCCTATACATAACTCCGCAAGAATTAGAAGAAAGAAAAAAGCATAGTAAAGATAAAAGAAAGCGATTTTTTGAGTCTGATACAGAGGCTTTAACTCTAGGTGATGGCACTCGAATTTTTATCAGTAACCAATGGAGCATCGATGGTACTGAAAAAGTCATTCGCTTTGTCAATTCTAAGTTTGATTACGGTATTACTGACGTTATTGAGCATAAGTCTATAAATGATTTATATAAAGATTACCTCAAAAAGCCTAATAAAGGTTGGATCTCTGATTATGAGCGCTTTAGTGCAGAAGTTAAGCAAAATATAGATACTACTCCTAATCGATATAGTGCTGGTTTTATAAATGAATTATGGAAGCTTGATACAAATGGTATTACTGGAGTTAAACCTGGGGCACTAAGTGACATTGAGTTTAATAAACTTTTAGATGATTTACCTAAAATTACAGCTTTAATATTTAAAGATCCCTCAGCGGATACATTAAAAGAAGTTTATGAGTGGGCGGAAAAAGCTAAAACAGTAGGTAAGCTAAAAACTATTAAATGGAGTGTAATTCACAGAGTATTTTCGGCTGCAGATACTCAAACATATAGTACTATTTTGAATGTGGATGATTTAAAGTTTTTTGCTAAATTATTAAATGAGAGCTTTTCTCTGGGTGTTAAAAGAAATAGCAATTGGTCTGAGTTAAATAAAGAAATTACGGCTAAAATTAAACAAGCAGTAGAAAATGTTGGAGATACTATTACCTTTAATACATTTATCTGGTGGTTGTTTGAAAAGCTAAGAATTGAAAGACAGGATGAGGGCTTATATATCGATGAAGACGAAACGGATCCTTCAAGGACTACTGAACGAAACCAAGTTAAACAAAAAGCAGTAAACCTTATTTATTATGGCCCACCTGGTACTGGTAAAACATATACCCTTCAAAAGCTTTTAAAAGAACAATACACAGAAAAAGGAACATCTGAAGAGCTAGGGGTTTGGTTGAATAATAAATTAAGTGATTTGAGTTGGTTTGAAGTGATTACACTTATTTTACTTGATATAGATGAACAAGTACAAGTAACAGATATTGTGGATCATGAGTACTTTATCAAGAAGTTAGCGCTTAACGGTAGAACTGCGAACATACGCCAGACAGCTTGGGCTGCTTTGCAAACTCATACCATTCAAGACTCAGAAACTGTTAAGTACGCCAAGCGCATTGAACCACTAATTTTTAACAAAGATAAAGATAGTAAGTGGACTATTGTTGATAAAGAACATGAACTAATCGCTAGTTATAAAGAGCAACTAAATGAGCTTAAGGCAGGTCCCCCTGTCGAAAAAGAAATAAAGCGCTTTGAGTTTGTGACTTTTCATCAATCTTATGGATATGAAGAGTTTATTGAGGGTTTAAGGCCAGTTACTAACGACGATGGCGATATAAGTTACGTTGTGAAGCCTGGTATTTTAAAGCGCCTGTGCAAGCGTGCGGAGGCTGATTCAAACCATCAATATGCGCTAGTGATTGATGAAATTAACCGAGGCAATATTAGTAAGATATTTGGTGAGTTGATAAGCCTTATAGAAATAGATAAACGTGCTGGTGAAAAGTATCCACTTACAGTTACTTTACCATACTCAAACTTACCTTTTTCGGTACCTAACAACCTCGATATTATTGGCACAATGAACACGGCTGACCGCTCTTTAACGCATATAGATATAGCGTTAAGACGGCGATTTGAATTTATAGAGCTGAGAACTGACTACTCTTTATTAAGCGATAATGTGGATGGTATTAACTTAAGGAAGCTCTTATTCACTATTAACAAACGGATAGAACTTTTATTAGATAGAGAGCATATTATTGGCCACGCTTTATTAATGAAAGTAAGTAATAAAGCGGATCTTAAAAAAGTATTTATCACTAATATTATGCCGCTATTGGAAGAATACTTTTTTGAAGATTGGGACAAAATTAAGCAAGTATTTAATGATAACGGGTTTGTTTCTGAGCTCAAAGATGCTCATACAATTTGGCTTGGTGACTCTGATGAGTATGCAGGCAACTCTTACTATGTAGACCGTAAAGCCTTTGACAAGATTGAAAACTATACAGCTGTTTATCAAAACATAAATGATGAAAATTTTGATGAAATGAAACAGAACTAAGGAGGGTTTATGCGTACATGGTCTGTTTATGAGTTTTCTCGCTTGTATAAAAGTAATATTACTAAATATGAGAGTGATCATTTAAACCTAGAACACTCTAAATTTGAAGCGCTTAAACAGTTACTAACTTGCAGTGAGGCAGACCATGATAAGTTATTTAGGTATGGCTTTGAAAGACGGCAAGAGGTATTAGTTTGCCAAAATTACGTTGGTGTAATTTGCTTACCTTGCGGCGATCAAATTGAAATATTGCCTAAAACACATCGGACAAGCGTACACGGTGGGAGTAATGAAAGTATTAGCAGGAACCGCTCCAACCTCATAAAGCTGTTAAAGGCAACGCGATATTTACCAGGTAAGGTTGCTGACAATGCATCGTTAGATATGGCGAAAATGCCGTTACTTGATGTATTTATTCAATTGTTTTTGCGTGAAATAAGCTTATTAATTAAGCGTGGTGTGGCAAGGCAGTATGAAACGCACGAGAGTAATGAACCTTTTATAAAGGGTAGAATACTGGTTAGCCAGCAAATCAGACATAACTTAGTTAATAAACATCATCACTTTATAGCCTTTGATGAGCTAACGACTAACCGCCCTGAAAACCGATTAATTAAAAGTGCTTTGCTCTGGTCGCTCAAGCGCGTGACAGCAAAAACGCAACATCTTTGCAGGGAGTTACTATTTCATTTTGAAGAAGTAACAAGCTCAAAAGCTATATGGCAGGATCTCAATGCTTGGCAACGAGGCAGGCATTTATCTCACTATGAAGCGATTAGACCGTGGATCGAGATGATTTTTAAAGATCAAAGCCCTACATCGGTTAACGGTTCAAAAAGTATGCTGTCTATATTATTTCCTATGGAACGTGTATTTGAGGATTACGTACCAATTTGTCTGAAAAAACAATTTCAAAATTATGACATAAAAACACAAACCCGCAGTCAATACTTAATAAGCCATACGCCTAGCGACAGTAAAAAACGCACTAATGATGGCAAGCTTTTCCAATTAAAGCCTGACTTACATATTCAAGCAGAAAATAAATTAATTATTGGTGATACAAAGTGGAAGGTGATTGATGAAAACTTACCTAACAAAAAGTATGGAATAAGTGAGGGCGACATATACCAGATGTTGGCCTATAACCAAACTTACCAGAAGGGTGAATTAGAACCCGCAGTGATTTGGCTTATCTACCCTATGACTGCTAAGTTTTTAAAGCCCTTGCCTGATTTTATTTTTAATAACGGGCTTACACTCAAAGTATTACCATTTGATATTGATAAGTCGGAGTTAGCTGAAAAAGCAGCTGATAATTAATGGTTAATATTGGCTTAACAGTAAGCGTTACTGAATTTAAGCTTAAAACTTGGTCATATAACCTGCTTTTTTAGTTGTTTATCATTGTTTTTTTGCTTATCACAGTTGATTTATATACTATCTCGCCACGACTAAAGTATTGCTTTATTTTAGTTGTGGATGGCGAAAGGGAACGTAAAGATTTTATGGATAAAAGCCGAGCAGTACTGCCAAACCCCCACTGTTAATTTTATACCTCTTTATGATTCTTTTCCTTGCCATTAATGCGTGTTTTCTGCTTTGAGGTTTCAAAGTAGTTGTCTATTTAATTACGAGAGTACAAAAGATAAATCATATGGATATACTAGAAAGTTTACTACGCAGTTTTGATCCAAACGTTGTTAGCGGTGCAGTATTAATTTTAATGCTTTTTGTTTTTGGTTCAGGTTTGTTTTACACCAAAAAGGCTAGGCAAGTTGAATTTGTTCAGTTTGTTCCAACACTATTAACTACTATGGGTATTTTTGGTACTTTTTTAGGTATAGTTCTTGGTTTATTAGAATTTAACCAAAATGATATAGAAGCCAGTATTCCGTTATTATTAGCAGGTTTAAAAACGGCATTTATTACAAGTTTAGCGGGTATATTTTTATCTTTAGTGTTTAAAACACTGTCTACGTTTTCTTTCTTAAAACCTAAGCAACTAGAAGATAGCATTTCTCATGCAACACCTGAGGCGATATTAGGTGCTATGCAAGCGCAGGTTGTAGAAACAAAAGTTTTAAAAGAGGCGATTGTTGGTAATGAAGAGTCAACACTGTTTGGGCAATTAAAAATATTACGTGGTGATATTAATGATAATGCAAAAACATCGATAAATATTGCCCAAGAGCAAGCCGTAAAACAACAAGAGAACTTTGAAGCGTTTAGTGAAAAGCTATGGCTTAAGCTACAAGATTTTGCAGATACTTTATCAAAGTCAGCTACAGAGCAAGTTATTGAAGCGCTAAAACAGGTGATTAGTGATTTTAATAACAACTTAACAGAACAGTTTGGTGATAACTTTAAACAATTAAATGAAGCGGTAATTAAATTAGTTGAATGGCAAGAAAACTATAAAGTTCAGCTTAAAGAAATGAGTGATCAATACGCTCATGGTGTTGCTTCTATTTCTGCTACTGAATCATCTGTTGCACATATTAGTGAGCAAAGCCAAATAATTCCTCAATCTATGGGTGAATTAAAAGGCGTTATGGAGGTTAATCAACATCAATTAGCTGAGCTTGAACGCCATCTAGAGGCCTTTAAAGATATGCGCGATAAAGCTGTTGAAGCCGTCCCGCAAATTCAAAAACAAGTTGAAGCTACAGTGAATGATATATCGGCTGCCGTAACAACAGCGAGTGACCATTATAAAACCCTTCTTACACAATCGGACGATTACATAAAAACTCACGTTCAGACATCTAATGATTTATTAGACAAGTTTGCTCATGAAACAGAGAAAGGCATTAATAGTGTTGGTGAGCGTTTGATTGAAAGCTCAGACAAGATTGCTACAGAAGTAGATAATGCTGGCACTGATTTTATAAATCGTACAAGCAGGACAAATGAAAGTTTACAGGTTAGTTCTGATACTTTATCAACAAATAGTAAAGAAATTCAGAATTATTTACAGGATACAGTAAGTGATCTAAACAATCATATGCGTGACATGATTGAAAAACTAGTAGATGACGCTAAAGATATTACTTCAACTATGAAGCAAGCTAATCAAAACCTTGTGACAGATACAGAGCAGGTGCGTGACACTGTGGTTAAGTCTGCAGAAAAACTTCAGCAACGCCTTAATGAAGTGATTGATGATGCAGCTGCACAGCAAATTAACCAAGCTAAACGTACCTTTGATGCAATGGAAAATGAGGTTAAAAAGCAGGTTGGTATGACTGGTGAAGCCGTAGACTCGCAACTAAAACTTATTGATACTGCGATGCAGCAAGAAATAAACCGTGTAATGAACGAAATGGGTAAGGCACTTGCACAGGTAAGCGGTAAATTTGTTGATGATTATATTAAGCTAACTAAAGCGATGAATGAAGTTGTAAGTCAGCGAGTAATGTAATGGAAAAGATATTTGGCTCTCAAAACACCTCACAAGATAGTGGTGACCATTGGTTAACTGTATCAGATTTGATGGCTGGTCTAATGGTTGTATTCTTGTTTATAGCTATTGTTTTTATGATGATAACTCAAAAAGAGAACGACAAGATTAAAGATGTTGCTGTTGCTTACCAACAGAATCAAGTTGCTATATATGAAGCTCTAGAAAGCGAATTTGAAAAAGATCTTGATGAGTGGGGAGCAACAATAGACAAAGAAACGCTAGCGTTCAATTTTCAATCTCCTGATGTTTTATTTGCTAATAATGAAACTAGATTAAGTGACGCATATAAAGAAATATTAAACGACTTTTTCCCTCGATATATCAACGTGCTTGCTCCGTTTAGGGACTCTTTAGATGAAATTCGTATTGAGGGTCATACTTCGAGTGTTGGTTTAAGAGGCTCTACAGAAGCGCAAGCATATTTTTATAATATGCGACTATCTCAGGGTCGAACACGTTCTGTATTAGAGTATGGCTATGCACTTATGCCTAATGAGTCTGATTGGATTAAAGCTAATATTGCTGCAGTTGGTTTTTCATCTTCACGTTTAATTAAAGAGAATGGAGTGGAAGATGCTGCAAGGTCAAGGCGTGTATCCTTTAGGGCTATTACTAATGCTGACATTCAAATAAAACGGATACTGGAGGCGCAGTAATGAAGCTAACAGTTGATTTTAGTGCGTTACATAGAGCGGTAGCACCTTTAGGGCAAGTTGTTACAGACTTTTCTATTACCAGTGATGCTTCTGAACTTGAGAGCATTGGCAGTCATCTTAATCAAGGGATGATTTTAGGTAAAGATGTACAGTTAGATGAAATTGATGGGTCAAACGGTGTATTAAACTATGATGGCCATCAGGTTATGCTTTATATACCGGATCAAGGAGATGATATTGAAGCTGTGTTGTCTAATGGTAAATTAGGGCGACGTATCCATGTGGCAGAGTGTTCTACTCTTGAGTTGATGCGAGAAACAGGCCGGTTTAAACGCTATGATGTTATTAATCGGGTTGATGGCTTTTTCCCTGTATTCGGCTCAAGCTACAGAGGTGGCCCTAATACAGAGGGAGAGGCTGATTTAGGTGTATGTAAAAACTGCTTAAAAATTCTTAATTACAAGGGTTACTCTACTCAGAGTCCTCAAGTTAAAAACCAAGTATTTAATAGTTTCTCGTTTGAACAATTCTTCGAAGTTTATAGCTCCTACTTTAAAAGTTTACCTGTTAACAGTAAAAAACATACAAGTGGTTATACGTCAGATTGGCCATCAATTTCAGCTAAGTTAAGAAGCGATTTGAATTATACATGTGAGCAATGCGGCGTTGACCTTAAATCTGAAAAAAGGCTCTTACATACTCATCATATCAATGGGAATAAAGCAGATAATGAACGAGATAATTTGAGAGTACTTTGTGCAGATTGTCATAAAAAGCAGCCACATCATGATCATATATATGTAAGCAACTCAGATATTCTTAAAATTAACCAGCTAAGACGAGAACAACATAAGTTTGACGTGTTTAATTACGATAATCTGCGAGAGTGTGCAGATACAGCATTAGATGGCCTTCTGCAAAAATGTGAGTCGACTAGATTACCAGGTGCTGAGCTAGGGATTGTTATTCAAGATAAAGAAACATTTGTTTCAATCGATCTTTGCTGGCCAAGACGAAAGGTAGCTGTGCTTATTAACATGAGTAATTCTAATATATTAAGAAGACACGGCTGGACTGTATTTACTGCATTCGACGCCTTAAATAACTTTGAGAATTTTCAACGCCAAATTAGATAAGAAATTTTAATTTTAAAGGATTAATTTATATGCATTCTAAAGCAAGCTTTGTTTTTTGGCTTACATTAGCACTTTATTTGATAACACTATTTACTGTTACTTATGTAGGGGTTTATCTAACCTATATAGCTCTACCACTTTTGGTCATTTCAGGACTAATCATGAAGTGCACAAAACCAAAGGCTGAGGTACAGAAAGTTTATGATGATAGTAAATCTGCAGCTACTCAGGCGCTACTAGGCACAAGTAATTTTTTAGGTAGTGTTAATGAAGGTCTAAATGAATTTAATAGAAACTTAGAAATTAAAAATAAAGTACACGAGCTAGTCAGAGAGCGAACGAAGGCCTATAAAGCTAAGATACAATCGTTGAAAATAGAAAAAATACCCTTTGAAATGAAGTTAACCCATGCAGAGCTAGGCTCAGAAAAACGCACTCTACAAGATGAAATAGAGCGTATTGATAGGGAAATAGAATTGAACAACAAGCATATAGAGCAGATTAAGATAGCCTGTGAATTAGAAGTTAGAGCTCCGTAATAATAGATATTTCTGAAAGCTACTATCTTTGAAATTGTTTTAAGCTAATTAAGCATAGTTCTATAGGTGATTAAAATGCTCATTTTAAGGCAAAGTACAATTCTTGATATTATCCCCTTGAGCCCTAGGTATATCTCCTCACATGAATTAATGGTTAAACTCAACCAGTTTGGCTTTGATATTTCAACCCGTATGCTACAGCGAGACCTCCAATCACTTTATGAGCAAGGTTGCTTTGGGCTTGAAAAAGATACCCGCAGTAAGCCCTATGGCTGGTCTATAAATGCGCAGTGGCGAGGTGGTAATACAAAAGTAATGAGTACTGAAGTTGCAGAGCATTATTTGTTGTTGGAGCAATTACTACCGCAATCTGTACCGAGCGATGTGAAACGCTCTGTGCTTACTAAAGCAGAGCAGGCTCTTAAACGTTTTAATGGACATGTGCCTGACTGGCTTGCAACCCTGCCAAAACCGTCTTTAAAAGTGAATATTGATACTCAGTTAGTGGCGCAAATTGAGCATGTGATTAAACATAAGCGTGCAGTGAGCGCTGAGCTTTATAGAGTACTTTACGATGAGGCACATTGGTTAAAGTTTGCTGAGTTGAGTTTTTATAACATAGTTGAGCAAGGCGGTGTGTTAATGGCGCAGTTTATGGTGGGGTCGCTTCACGATAAATGCTATCAAATGCCGGTTTACCGCATCCGGAATGTACACATTTTGCAAAAAACACGGCGTGAGCCAAGCACTGAGCAATTAAAGTCGTTACGTAGTGCGATTAACAAAGGCATGTCGCAAGAAGCGATTGAGTTAATTGTAAAAGTACCCAGGCACTCGGCGGTTAATCAAGGCTTTATTGAACTTGGTGAGCTGACTGACAAGCAACAGATTGACGATAAAAACGTATTACTTACCTACCAAACTATTGATGCCGAACAACTAACCGATGAGCTATTTAAATGTGCTCATTGGCTCGAGGTTATTAAACCTGAAAAACTGCGGCAAAGAATAACTACAAAGCTTAAAGCGGCCGCTACCATCTATAAATAACTCCAACTAGTTTAGGTGCGTCAAAAATTGACGCACCTATTTGTTATGCTCCTTTAAAAGTTAAGGAGTAGTTATGTTTCAATTAATTCAGCAAAATGATGGTTTATCAATCGGTGTATTTGGCATTGGTGGGTGTGGCTGTAATACGCTTAACAGTATTTTTGAACAGCGTGAGTCTGATCAGGCGCACTTGTACAGCGTTAATACCGACAAAGTGGTGCTTGAGCATACACAAAGTGATGAAGCTGTGCTTATAGGGGCTGAGTTAACTCATGGTTACGGTGCAGGAGCCGACCCAAAAGTTGGGCTGCAAGCGGCGGAAGAGAGTAAAGAGCAGCTTTTAACGCTTATTAATGGCTGCGATATCATACTGTGTGCAACAGGGTTGGGTGGCGGTACTGGGACTGGCGCTAGCCCGTATATTGCAGAGCTTGCGAGTGAGCAAGGTAAGCCCATTATATTTGTTGCTACATTGCCATTTAGTAGTGAAGGGCAGTTTAGAAGCAATATAGCGCAAACCGGCCTAAATGATCTAAAAGAGCATGCTAATGCTGTTATTACACTCCCAAACGATCAACTGATTGAAGTGCTAGGTAATGATATTGGTTTATTTGACGCCTTTATGCATAGCAACCAAATACTCCATTCACTGATAAAATCATTAATCGATATGCTGTGTTTTCAAGGACTTATTAATGTTGATTTAAACGATTTTGCGAAAATTATGGATTGCCAGGGTGATGCAGTACTAGGTGTTGGTAAATGCGATGAAGAAAGCGAGCTTACTACTGCGCTTGATGGTGCACTTAATAACCCACTGGTTAATCAGGTAGATATGTCATCAAGTACGGGGGTGATAATACAAGTAAACTGCAAAGATGAAATTTCACTGGGCAGTTATAATCTCATTACCGATACAGTACGTCAGCAGGTAAGCCCTAATGCTTTGGTTATTTGTGGTGTCTCGAAAATAGAAAGCCTAACGATTAACTATGAGCTGCTAGTAATTGCTACGGGCGCGAGTTCAAAAATGATACTTGATGACACTACAAATGAGTCAAGCTCTAAAGTAGTCGCCACTAAGCCAAAAGCATCTGATATTTTTGATATCCCTGCTTTTATAAGAAATCAATCTGCACCACCTAGTAAAAGCTCTTTATAGGTTTTGTAAGCAAAGAAAAAGTTGTATTGCAATATGTAAGCGCTACTCTAATATTTGCAAAGGGCGGCTCTTTTTAAGCTTTTGGGTTTGCTGAACTATATTACCCCAGATAGTGGAATAAGCACTTATTGTGCTTTTGACTTTGGCGATGAAATTATTTGAATAATCTAATTTTAAAAATGATTTTTTAGTCGTTTTGTTTTTTAACTTAGCCTGTATTTTTACTTCTTTAAGTATTTCCTTCTCAAATAGGGAAAAGTTTTTATAAAGTGCTTTAATATCAGTGTTATATATTTTATTCGAGTGGTCATAATGTTTACTCATCGGATCGTGATCTAAAACAGAGTGATGGAGCATTTTTTTAGACTCAATTTCAGCAATTGTTGATGACCCAATTTTTTTAGTTAGCACTTCTTTCATGTGCGATTTTAAGAAGCTGCGAAGTAGTGTTGGATAGGCTCCGGCAGAGCCTTTTATATTTATGTTATCTCGCGAGGCCACGACCATGTCTTTTGGCGCATGATACTTAAGTGCTCGGTTTAAACTCTCTTTACTAATGGGTTTTGAGTCGTCTTTAACCTTGCAAAATAAGTAGGTGCGGTTTTTGTCTGGGTTTAATTTTAATTCTTGTTGTATCGCTTTTTTCATCTCGGATGTGAGTTGTATTTTGAACTCTTTTTGGTTTTTCATTGCTCCGCGAGCGGTATGAGTTGTTTCAGGAAACGTTAAAAATTTAGGGTTATCCAAATCATCTATATACGATAGGCGCAAGTTGCAAATATTTATAGGTCTTAGCCCAGTAAACATCATCAGTAGTACCGCATTTATTAATGTATTATTTTTAGCTGTTTTTAGGTTTATGTATAGCTGAGAAATTAGAGATATATCAGTATATGCCTTACAAGGAATAGGCTTCGCCGTTCGAGAAGATATATAATTATTGTCTACCTCTAGGAATGGATTAGTGCCGTTATTATATTTATTTTTTGCGAACACCCACAGCTTTTTCATTTGCTCGAATAGCTTAGCCACATGCGGACCACTTTTCTCTGTTAACAGTTGGTCAAGCGTTGCTTCTATTATCTCAGGCGTAATAGTTTGAAATAACGTATTTTTACCAAAGGCATTTTGAATTGCATTAAGGTAAGAGGTGTATGTTGTTACTGTGGTTTCAGCTAACTTGCTAGGGCTATGTTTATTTATTGCCTGTAAGTTTTCTATTTGTTTACTCACTACAAATTCGATTGTGTAATTAGAGGTGTTTTTTTTGTATATTTCGGTCGCTCTTAATTTCGCTGCCGAAAAACTCATATTATTAGAATCACCAATCTTGATATTTTTTATACCATGTTCTTTTTTAAAATGAGTAAAAAATTTAATAATGCCATCATGCTGGAATACAATTCTTATTTGATCTTTAAGCTGATACTTTGAAAGTCTTCTACCTTTATCCTGCGCCAATATAATAGTCGCAAGACTGGCTAGCTCTTCCATTGACTCGTCATTGTACGGTGGCTTAAATGCATTAAATTCAACCATGCAAAGGTCTCGACTTTTAATCATGACCTCACATGGTTTTATTGAATTTAATACTGATGTTGCCATTAATACATAAGCCTTAAAAAAGTTAAAATCATCAAATAACTGATGAGGTATCGCTCTAATAAGGCAATGATATGAAATTAATTTTTTTTACTAAAAACTTTGGTAAGTCGAAATTAAACTTTTTTTAATTATTTTTTGCTTTAGCTTCTTGGTCACTTAAATATCTCTCAACGACAGCTCTTCCTTCTTCGGTTAAGATCAAATCTTTTGCTACTCTGCCCGTATCACCAAGAGGCTGATTAATGAAGTTTACATAACCTCGTTTATAAACTAGATGATCTTTAATCCTATCTCTCAGGGCTTTCTTTTGGTTGTTTTCTTTAAGGTTTTTAGCTTGTTTACTTTGCATACCTGTAAGTCTGAGTTTTTGGCTTTCGAGTTCTTTCGCTCTTTTTAAAATACTGGCTTCATGAATTTTGAATACATTAAATTTTAGCTTTGTTGAAGTGCCAAATAGCTCTTCAGATTTATCATAATTCAAGCCGTTTGGATCGTCCTCTTTTCTTAGGTGATGAAGCGCGAGTCTGGTGAGTTCCTCTGCGTGTTTAAAATGATAGCCGTTGGCAACCATAATCGCTTTTGCGTTGGATTTAAAAAAGCTTCGGCACATTGTGCAAAATGCACCTGCAGATCCTTTCATTACAATATTTCTTTTATCTCCTTTTACTGCATCAACAGGTGAGTAATCTTTAATGATCTTATCCAGCGACCTTTTAGCAAATGGTTTGTTAAGATCGCGAGGCTGAAGAAATATATGATCAGGGTTACAGTTGGGTAATGCATTTTCCATCCAGGCTCTCTGCTCTAAAATAATGGCGCGCATGGCCTTGGTTAATGGCAGCTTATATTCTTTTTGGTTTTTCATTTCTCCACGAACCCCAACAACAGATGCCGGAAAGGTAATTAAGGTTGGAAAGTCGATACTATTGAGCCACTCCCACTTCATTTGTGGAATATTAATAGGGCGTATGCCTGTCAAAATCATAAATCGCGCAGCATTTTTTTGATGTACATTTGGGGCCGATGCGAGGTTTATCCATAATTCAGCTATCGAATCTAAGTCTGTATAAACTTGGCAAGGACGGGGGCTTTCTACACGGTCAGATACGTAAAAGTCATCGATATCAGCAGCTGGGTTTTTACCTGAGTTAAATTTGTTTTTGGCAAATCGCCATACCCTTCTAATTTGTGCAAAAAGCTCAATTGCTTGGTTGTTGGACTCTGCCTTGATAATTAAATCTACAATCTTTTCTAACTCTCCAGCTGTAAGAGACTGGAATGCACGCTTAAGCGGAAAATGATGCCTAAGCTTTTTTATTCTACATTGATATGTTCTGAGCGATGAAGCTGCAAATTTAGTGGGTGCGGTGTTATGACGCTCTATTAAGCTTTGTTCATAAGCATCAAACACAGTTTTAATATTATGATTATTTAAAACGCCATATTTCATTTGTTCAGTGAGCTTACGCGCTTTTGCTATTGTTAATTCAGGTGCTTCACCTAACTTGGTATTCGCTATACCAGATGATTTTGGGAAGTTAGAGTAGAAAATAGCGGTGCCAGACTTGGTGAAAATTAGTCGAATATGGTGTTGTGCTTCGTATTTCGATAATCTTTTAGTCCGACTAGGTCTAAGGCCTTGTTTATCTGCACTTTTTTCTTCAAAAAATATGATATTTTGAGCCAGCGTAGCACACCGATTTATGTGCTGCATAGAAAATGGAGGTTTGAGCTGGTTCCATTCTAGTTTAGCTTTCGTGTATTGAACTTTGGTAAGCGTTGATAAAGAGTGCTTCACTTTGTAATAACCTATATAAATAAAGGCCTTGCGGCGATTTTTATTGATTGAGATCAACAAAGCAACAGAGAAAAATAGGCATAATTCGTGGCTGCAATTTACACCTAAAAATAAAATGGTGTGTTACGAATGTGTGCTACGATTAAATAAAAAATAAAGGTTTTTTATTGAACTACACTTGTATGAAAAGTAGTCAAAAAACATTTCATTTAAATCTATGTTTATGTTTTATAATGATTTTAATTGAAGGGGCTTAAAAGTGGCTCTACTCATAAATAGTAAATGCATTAACTGCGACATGTGCGATCCAGAATGCCCTAACGAAGCCATTTACATGGGCGCTAAAATTTACCAGATAGATGCAAATAAATGCACTGAATGCGTAGGCCATTACGACAAACCAACCTGTGTCAGCGTATGCCCAATTGACTGCATAAAGCCCGACCCAGCCCATCGTGAAAATATAGACGAACTGGCTGAAAAATATGTCAGGCTAACGAGTTAGTTTGTTAATTGGTTTTTATGTGTAATGGGTTACGAAGCGAAAGTGGCGATACTGTCGCAACAACCAAACTGCTCGCATATGACTAGGGCGTGTTGATCTTTGGTGGGTGAGTTTGCAGCTGTATGTTTGGTTTTTAGGCAAGGCAGAGCCTATGTAGTGTGGTTATTCCCCATAAATAGGCGATAACGCAGCATAAATACCAAACATGCGCTGCCCTTTGGGTTCTTTCTAGGGACGATAAACTCTTTGTTGCTCGGTTTTTACTTAGCCCACTAGGTTACAAACCTCGCGCCGCGATTTAATCGCCCCTAGATTGAACAAATTTCAATCCACAAAGATCAACACGCCCTAATAAATATCCCCTCATATATTTTTAATTAAGTCTCAATAATTCGCGCTCTTTACGGTATGATAACTCAATAATTTGTATTGATATTCTGGTCTGAGATAGCTATGGAAACCGCACCTAAAAAAACCGCCACAAAGCCCGCTACTAAAAAAGTTGCTAAAAAAAACACAAAACAAGCACAAGTCGGGTTTGAAGAATAGCTTTGGGATGCCGCCAATAAACTACGTGGCAGTGTTGAATCAGCCGAATATAAGCACATTGTTTTAAGCTTAATCTTTCTTAAATTTATTAGTGACAAGTTTGAAGTACGTCAAAAAGCCATTATTGCTGAGCACGGCGATGAATACATCGACATGGTCGACTTTTACGCAATGGATAACGTGTTTTATCTACCAGAAGACGCCCGCTGGTCATACATTCAAACCAACGCCAAGCAAGGCGATATTGCAGTTAAAATAGATACCGCACTTCACGGCGTTGAAAAAACAATAAATCACTCGCGGGCGCATTGCCCGATAACTACTTTTCACGTTTAGGGCTTGATGCCAGTAAGCTCTCAGCGTTAATCGATACTATTAATAATATCGACACCATCGCCAACCAAAACGAAAAAACAGAAGAAGACTTAGTTGGCCGTGTTTACGAATACTTTTTAGGTAAATTTGCTGCATCTGAAGGTAAAGGCGGGGGCGAGTTCTATACGCCAAAATCAATTGTTACCCTAATAGCCGATATGATTGAACCATTTGAAGGTAAAATTTACGACCCCTGTTGTGGCTCGGGTGGTATGTTTGTGCAATCGCTTAAGTTTATAAATAGCCATAACGGTAATCAAAAAAATGTGTCTATTTATGGGCAAGAGTACACCAACACCACCTATAAACTGGCAAAAATGAACCTTGCTGTGCGCGGTATTTCGGGCAATTTAGGCGATATAGCAGGCGATACCTTTTTTAAAGATCAACACCCCGACCTAAAAGCCGATTACATAATGGCAAACCCACCATTTAACCAAAAACAGTGGCGCGCCGATAACGAGCTAGTCGACGATGCCCGCTGGGCAGGTTACCCAACACCGCCTACCGGTAATGCCAACTATGCGTGGATCATGCACATGATCTCAAAACTCAGCGAACATGGCACCGCAGGCTTTGTGCTGGCTAATGGTTCAATGGGTTCAAACACCAGTGGCGAGGGTGATATTCGCCAAAAAATAATCGAAAACGATCTAGTCGATTGTATGATAGCCCTACCAGGGCAGCTGTTTTACACCACGCAAATTCCGGTGTGTTTATGGTTTATCAGTAAAGATAAACGCGGTAATAACGAAAAAGGCTTACTAAAGCGCCGTGGCCGCCAAGGCGAAACGCTATTTATAGACGCCCGCGAAATGGGCTCTATGGTTAACCGTACCTTAAAATAACTCACCAACGACGACATAGCTAAAATAACCCAAACCTACCATATTTGGCGCGGCGAAGAGCTAACCACTGCAAGTACTGAGCGAGAAAGCGCAAATAAAGAGCAAAGCGAAAATAAAGAGCAAGAACAAGAGTACCAAGATGTCGCTGGTTATTGTAAATCAGCCACCCTTAGCGATATAAAAGTGAACGACTACGTACTTACCCCTGGGCGCTATGTCGGCGCGGCCGATATTATCGACGACGGTATCCCGTTTGAAACCAAAATGAGCGAACTTAGCCAAACCCTTTATAGCCAAATGAATCAAGCAGATGAACTTGATAACGCCATTCGTAAAAACTTGCAGGCCTTAGGCTATGGTGAAGAGCGTGATGGAGAAAAACGTAATGACTCATAGTGAAGAACACCCATCTACTCAAAACGAGCACTTATTAGTTGATATTCGCCGCATTGTTGAGCAAGCCCGTGGGCAAGTTAAACAAACCGTAAATACCGCCATGCTGCAAGCGTATTGGCAAATAGGGCGCTTAATTGTAGAAGATGAGCAAGGCGGTGAAACACGCGCAGCCTACGGCAAAGCAACATTAAAACGGTTATCGCAGCAACTCAGCACAGACTATTGCAGAGGATTTGACATAACCAACCTGCGTAATATGCGCCGTTTTTATCTCGCCTTTGAAAAACGAGACGCAGTGCGTCTCGAATTAAGCTGGACGCATTATCGTGTACTATTACGGGTTGATAGTTCAGCTGCGCGCAACTGGTATCGAGATGAAGCCATTTTACAAAATTGGTCGGCGCGCGCGTTAGAACGTCAAATAGGTAAGCTATATTACGAACGCTTATTGTCTAGCAAAGAAAAACAACCCGTTGAGCAAGAAGCCCAACAAAACACACAAGTATTGGCAGAGTCCGCAAAAGACTCCCTGCGCGATCCCTACATTTTAGATTTTTTAAACCTGCAAGACAAAAGCTATCAAGAAAACGACCTAGAGCAAGGCATTATAAATAACTTACAACAGTTTTTATTAGAGCTTGGTAAAGGCTTTGCTTTTGTAGAGCGCCAAAAACGCATTCGCTTTGATGACGAAGACTTTTATATAGACCTCGTTTTTTACAATTTTAAACTCAAATGTTTTTTATTGCTCGACTTAAAAATTGGCAAACTCAAACACCAAGATATAGGCCAAATGGATACCTACATTCGCTTGTACGATGACCTACACACCAGCAGCGACGATAACCCTACTATTGGCTTGGTCTTATGCAGTGAAAAAAGCGAAGCCGTTGTTAAATACTCTGTACTGAGCGACCAAAAACAACTCTTTGCCGCAAAATATTTAGCCCACCTACCCAGCGAAGAAGAGCTGCGCATAGAACTCCAAAAAGAACGCGAACGTGTGCAAGCGCAATTGCTTAGTCTGCAAGTTAAAGGCCAAGATGATGAATAAACAAATAGTGGGTGCTGTTGATAGCCAAATGAAGCAAAGCGATGAGCTTAATAAAGCCATTCGTAAAAACTTGGAGGCGTTGGGTTATGGGGAGTAGCTTAAAAACTTATACAGTTGAAGAGTTAGTTAATTTGGGAGCCTTGGAAAAACCACTTGATGGAAATCATGGTGGTATCCATCCTAAAAGCTCTGAATTTGTAGCTGAAGGTATTCCATTTATAATGGCTTCAGATATGAAAAATGGGAAAATTGATACTAGAAATTGTAAATTTATCAGTGAAGATCAAGCTAGAGGACTAAGAAAAGGCTTTGCTAAGGAAGGAGATGTACTTTTATCTCATAAAGCAACAATTGGCCGAACAGCTATTGTTGATAATATAGATACTGCTTTTATAGTTTTAACACCTCAAGTAACTTATTATCGGGTTAAAAATTTAGGTGTAATAAACCCGAAATATCTAAAATATTATTTTGATTCCGTACAGTTTCAAAGCTTATTTGAACAATGGGCAGGAGGAGGTTCAACACGACTATATTTAGGTATTACAGGGCAAAAGAAGCTACCAATTGAGTTACCAGATATTGAAACTCAAAACTCAATTGCGTCGATTATATCTGATTATGATTTAAAGTTATTACTCAACCGCCAAACCAACCAAACCTTAGAGCAAATGGCGCAGGCGCTATTTAAAAGCTGGTTTGTTGATTTTGATCCGGTGTTCGACAACCTACTTGCTAGCGTTGATTTTAAGTTAGAAAACCTTGAAACTAGTCTGCCTGACGAGTTAAAACAAAAAGCACAGCGCCGCTTAGCGGCACTAAACAGTTTAGAAAATGCTACAGAATGCAAAGCCTCACTCATTGCGCTCGCTCACGAGTTACAAGCGCAAACACAAGCAGCAGTGCAAGTATCAGAAAAAGCCGCTGAAACACCCGTTAAAGCAAACCCTACAATATTAGCGCAACACGCAAACACCCACGCCCACTTCCCCAATGAGTTCGAACACAACGAACAACTAGGCTGGATACCAAAGGGCTGGGAAGTAAAAACTATTAATGAACTATGTAAAATAAATCCAGAATCTTGGACTAAAAAAAATGCACCAAAGGTAGTTAAATATGTTGATTTGGCTAATGCTAAAAATGGAGCTGTGGGTGAAGCTATAGAGTACAGTTTTTCTGAAGCACCAAGCCGAGCAAGAAGAGTTTTGCGGCCGCATGACACAATCATTGGTGTTGTAAGACCTGCAAATAGATCTTTTGCATATGTGAATGAAGAAAATTTAACGGGTAGTACAGGATTTGCAGTAGTTAGAGCAAATAATCAAAATTGTAGAGCGTTTGCATATTTTTCTCTAACTAATGATGATTGCATTCAAGAGTTCACGCGCATTGCAGATGGCGCTGCTTACCCAGCAATAAAACCAGAAGATGTCGCGAAGACATACTGCCTCTTCTCAAATAATAAAATCTTGGACGCATTTGAATCTATCGTTGGGGAATTTATGACTAAAGTTGCAAAAAATGAACAACAAAATAGATACTTAACCAAACTCCGTGACACTTTGTTACCCAAACTCATCTCTGGCGAATTACAAATACCTGATGTAGCCACCGACGATGAAACAGTTGATTAATACATAGGCTAAGCACTTAACCATTAAAAATAAAAATAAAAATAAAAATAAAAAGAATAAGGATGTTTGATGAAATTTACTGAAGCCAAATTAGAACAAGCGGTGGTTGAGTTATTAGCCGAACAAGGCTACCCGCATTTATTGGGCAGTGAGCTCACCCGCAATAATAGCGAGGTATTAATTAAAGAAGACCTACGCGCTTTGCCAATTAACACAATGAGTGAATAAGAATTAGTATGTTTGATTTAAATGAAATAGAGCAACGCGTAGCCAGCAAAACTTACGATTTGGGTTATAGTTTGTACGCATCAAATAATGTCAGTAAGTTACTTATTGTGGGTGATCAAGCAATGGCGAGCGTGGCGGGGCAGTATAAATACAAAGTCACCTTAGAAAATAGTGAAAGCGGACAATGTATGGCAAGCTGTACGTGCCCCGCAGCCGATTATCAAGAGGTATGTAAACATGCCATTGCCGTGGCGCTCAAAGTAAACAGTTTATCTGCTACTGAATTAGCCAACGCAAACGCCGATGCTACAACACAAGGCAACGAACGCGGGGCATTAATGGCGTGGTTTTTAGATAAACCGGCTAACGAACTTACCGATATAATTATGGGTTTTTTAGATGAGTCAGAGCATGAATACGATAAATGGGTATTTATGATGTCAAACGACAAGCAAGCCATGAGTACAGGTGAGCTAAGCAAACTTATCACTAAAGCCTTGCCTAAAAAATCAGTATGGGGCTGGAATGAAGTACGTAGCTATTTTGCTAATGCTGACTCACTGTTTGAAATGATATTTCCTGCGATAGAAAAACTGCCTGTTGATCAGCAATGGCAGTTGAATTTTAAAGCCTTGGTGCGTTTGAACACCGTACTTGAAGAAATTGATGACTCCGGCGGCTTTCGCTTTGATTTAGAAGGGCAGCTTAACCAAAACCTGACCGAGCTTTTTAATCAACTGCCTTGGTCTGATGAGCAAAAAGCGCAGTGGATTTTTGAGCATTTTGAAGATTACAAATACGATGTATTCCCGAGTGTACCGCATGACTTTGACATAACACCCAGTGTAAATACCTTGTTTTTAGCACTGTGTACAACTGCAATAGAAAAGCGACTGCACGCGGGCGTTGACTTTAGTGATTGGAGGCAAAAAAGCGCGCTTACACACCTTACGTCGATATTAATAAAACAAGCGCAAGGGCAGGATGATTGGCAAGCGCAACTGCGTTTAATTAAACTAACAGCCCATGACTCGTCGGATTATTTAAAAATAAGTGCGCTTTGCAAAGCGCGTAATGACTTATTAGATGCCGCTTGCTATTTAAAGCAAGCGTATCAACGGGCAAGTAAGCCACATGAAGTGCTTGCATGTAAACGCGATGAAATAGAACTTCGCCTTGAATTGTCAGAATTTAAAACCGCATGGGCAATCGCGTGGCAGTTATTTGTAGATAACCCGAGTTTTAATGGCTTTAAAGATTTACAAACGCTACAACTAAAAACCGGCATCATTGATGCCCAGTTTACGCAAAAAGTAGAGCAGCTATTGCTATCTCTTTCACAGCAATACACTCAGTCAAACCAAAGGGTTAATCGTTTTTCTAATTATCCGTGCGAGTTACTGGATTTTTATATTGATCAAAATGACATTGAAAAAGCACGTTCATGGGCAGTAAAGCATGAGGTTAAGTCGAGTCAATTGATAACGTTGGCTGGTTTAATTATGGCGCAATATCCACAAGAGTCGATTGACTTGTATCACAAATCACTTAGCAACATAATTGGACAAACCAATAGTGACGCTTACCGAGAAGCAACTAATTTATTAATTAAAATAGAAAAAAGCTTAAAAGACAAAAATGCCGACTGCACGCTATTATATGAAATGATTACTACATTGGCTAAGAAGTTTAAGCAAAAACGCAATATGATAAAGTTGTTGCGAGAATACTTCCCGCATTGTAGCTAAGAATAAAAGTTTAAAAAATAATAACTAACATGAATAAACCAGCGGACGGTGCTAAATAGATGAAATTTACTGAAGCCAAATTAGAACAAGCGGTGGTTGAGTTATTAGCCGAACAAGGCTACCCGCATTTATTGGGCAGTGAGCTCACCCGCAATAATAGCGAGGTATTAATTAAAGAAGACTTACGCGCTTTTTTAACCAAGCGCTACGCTAAAAATAATATTACCACTGGTGAAGTAGACTCTATTATTGCAAAGCTTGAAAAGCTGCCAGCCAGTGATTTATATGAGAGCAATAAAACCTTTTGTAACTGGCTAAGTGATGGCTTTTTACATAAAAGAGACATGTTAAGTGGTCAAAGTAGTGATGCGGCGAAGAGCCAGTCTCAAAAAGATTTATATATTCAATTACTCGATTACGACAACGTTGAGCAAGGCATTAAAAGTAGCCTAATAGCAGGCAGTGCTATGGCTGCTTTGGATAATGTGAATGAAGCCAGTGTTACTTACCTGCAAGACGACAACATTTACCGCTTTGTTACCCAGTTAGAAATACAAAGCCCCACAAGCTACGACAACGTTGAACTGCGCATTCCCGATGGCATTTTATATGTGAATGGTTTGCCGCTGGTGGTGTTTGAATTTAAAAGCGCGATACGCGAGCAAGCCCCTATTTTTGAAGCGTTTGAGCAACTAACGGTGCGCTACAAACGTGCTATTCCTCAATTATTTGTGTTTAATACCTTGTGCGTTATAAGCGATGGCGTGAATAATAAAATGGGTAACTTATTTGCGCCGTATCAGTTTTTTTACTCGTGGGGAAAAGTAACGGGGCAAGAGCTAACCGCACAAGAGGGCATAAATTCATTACATACTTTATTGCATGGCTTGTTTGATAAAGCGCGTTTGCGCGATGTAATGCGCAACTTTGTATTCTTCCCTGATTCTGATAATAAAAGCGCGGGCAAAAAAGAGAAAAAAATTGTGCCGCGTTACCCGCAATATTATGCCGCTAATAAGCTGTTCGAAAATATAAAGCTGCATTTAAAGCCAAAAGGCGATGGTAAAGGCGGTACGTACTTTGGCGCAACGGGTTGCGGTAAAAGTTACACCATGCAATTTTTAACACGCTTGCTGATGAAAAGTGTTGAACTTAAAAGCCCGACCATTATTTTAATTACCGACCGAACCGATTTAGACGATCAACTCTCGCAGCAGTTTGGTAATGCTAAAACCTACATTGGCGATGACACGGTAAAAACAGTCACCAGCCGTACTCACTTGCGTGAGCTATTAAAAGGCCGTAACAGCGGCGGTGTATTTTTAACTACCATTCATAAGTTCACCGAAGACACTGCGCTTTTAACCGAGCGCACTAACGTTATTTGTATCTCTGATGAGGCGCATCGTAGCCAAGTTAACCTTGATCAAAAAATTACTATTACCGACAAAGGCCCAAATGCCGGAGTGAGAAAAACCTTTGGTTTTGCAAAATACCTGCACGACTCACTGCCAAACGCCACTTATGTTGGCTTTACGGGAACGCCGGTTGATGCAACGCTGGATGTGTTTGGCGAAGTGGTTGACTCGTATACTATGACCGAATCAGTCAAAGATGAGATAACCGTACGCATTGTTTACGAAGGGCGCGCCGCTAAAGTGTGTTTAAACAACAGTAAGCTGGCGGAAATTGAAGCTTATTACAAAGAATGCGCCGATGCAGGCAGTAACGAGCTGCAAATAGAAGACAGTAAAAAAGCCACCGCCAACATGAATAGCATTTTAGGCGACCCAGACCGTATTAAAGTGTTAGCAAAAGATTTTGTACAGCACTACGAAAAACGTGTTGAAGAATGCTCAACGGTTGCCGGCAAGGCAATGTTTGTGTGTAGCTCGCGTGGCATTGCTTATCAGTTGTATCAAGAATTAGAAGAATTACGCCCAGATTGGTTTGATGTTGTCGACTCTTTAAACGAGCAGGATAACGCGCAAAATTTATCGGATACCGAACGAAAGCGCGCTATTAGCGAAGGCCGTATTGCAGCCCCTTCTGAAAAAGTAAAAATGGTGATGACCCGTGGTAAAGACGACGTAGCACGCTTATATAATTTACTTGGCAGTAAAGACGAGCGTAAAGAGCTTGATAAGCAATTTAAAAACAAACATTCAAACTTTAAAATAGCCATAGTGGTAGATATGTGGCTAACCGGTTTTGACGTGCCATTTTTAGACACCATGTACATTGATAAGCCACTGCAAAAGCACAGCTTAATACAAACTATTTCGCGGGTTAATCGCCAGTTTGAAGGCAAAGATAAAGGCTTGGTAGTCGACTACATCGGTATTAAATCTGAAATGAATAAAGCCTTAGCGCAGTATTCAAAAACAGACGAAACCAACTTTGAAGATATTACCGCGTCGGTTATCGAAGTAAAAAATCACTTAGCGCTACTTGCCCAGTTATTTCATAAATTTGACAGCAGCCCTTACTTTACAAGCGAAGCAGTTACGCAGCTAAATAGCTTAAACCACGCCGCCGAGTTTGCGCTAATTACTGAAAAGCGCCAAAAGCGTTTTATGGATTTAGTTAAGCGTTTAAAAGCCGCTTACGATGTATGTTGTGGTAGTGAAAAAATTAACGAAAACGAGCGTAACCACATTCACTTTTACCTCGCTATTCGCTCTATTATTTACAAGCTAACCAAAGGCGAAGCGCCCGATACCGCGCAAATGAACGCCAAAGTACGTGAAATGATAGCCGAAGCCCTACAAAGCGACGGTGTCGAAGAGGTATTTAAACTCGGTAATGAAGACGGTGGCGAAATCGACATTTTTAATGATGACTACATCGCTAAAATAGAAAAAATAAAACTTCCCAATACCAAAATAAAAATACTGCAACAAATGTTAGCTAAAGCCATAGGCGAGCTTAAAAAAGTAAACCAAACCCAAGGTATCGACTTTACTAAACGCTTTGAATCGCTGGTACAGCGCTATAACGAGCGAAAAGATGATGACATATTGGTAAGTAACGTACTTGATGAGTTTTCAGACACTATGGTTAATATGATTTACAGCGTACGCGACGAAATGAACGCCGGCGACGAGCTAGGTATTGATATTGAAGAAAAAGGCTTTTACGACGCATTAAAAATGCTCGCGGTTAAATACGACTTTGATTACCCAGAAGATAAGCTGATTGAGCTCGCCCAAGCGGTAAAAGTAATAGTGGACGACAAAGTTAAATTTGTTGATTGGAACCACCGCGAAGATATTAAATCATCACTAAGAGTAGAGCTTATTTTAATACTGGCTAAATTTAAGTATCCGCCAATTAGCCACGACGAAGTGTACAAAGAAATATTTGAACAAGCACAAAATGTAAAAGCGAATAAAGAGAAGTAAAACATAAAGCGGACGATGTTCAATAGCTAAGCGAATAATTGGTAGTGTTTAAAGTTGGTATCTGTTCAGTAAACTTGTGAAAAGAAAATTCAATTGAATTTCATAGATACAGTTTAAGCTACTTAATTAGCTTAAGCTCAATGATCAATACATTATAATGTCAGCTTTGTTATTGCGCTATTTTAGTGGCGCTATAGTAAAACACTTATTTAATGCAGTAGTGATAACCGCACAGTTAACATAGCTCTGCAGTGTTATTTATAGAGGTGTCTTTAAATTCCCTAGGATTTGTGTACAAATTGGTTGTTTAATGGGCGAAAAAGGCGATGTAGCCCTTTATTTGTATAGCTTTCATACTAAATTCATTTAATTGACAAAAAGCTGAAATAAAACATTGACCCCCGCTCGAATCTCCCTATAATGCGACCCCACTGAGACGGGAAACGCCGAAGCATAGCAAGGCAGCAACTACTCAGAGAGTTAAATAAAACTTCGGTTTTAAATCTTCCAAAAGAAAGTTTAAAACTAAGTATTGACTCGAAAAATAAAGGGTGTATTATTCGCATCCCTTGAGGCGCTAAAGCGACTCAAAACGTTCTTTAACAATATAAAGCAATCATCTGTGTGGGCACTCGTACAGATTGAGTTCTAACAGCCAAACTACTTAT
>NZ_BADY01000204.1:0-215 GCF_000241185.1 Pseudoalteromonas sp. BSi20495 | reverse complement strand
CTCGGGCGTCATTGGTGAAGCTGTGGGTGTCTGACCATTGCGTTCTAGCTTTAATTGAGTAACCCATTTACTTACGGTTGATTTACCCACCCCCATCGCTTTTGCTGCGTCTTCTTGCGTATAACCTTGGTCTACTACAAGCTGAGCCGTTTCTAATTTAATTGCCGCTGAATATGTTGCGCGTTTTAATTTCGTCATTTTTTCACCCAAATTTG
>NZ_BADY01000205.1:0-334 GCF_000241185.1 Pseudoalteromonas sp. BSi20495 | reverse complement strand
TTCTGCAAGCTCAGGCTCTTCTTCAAGTTCAGGCTCTTCAATTAATGTAGATGCTAGAGACTCTACATCAGCAACATTTAATTCTTCCTGCGCTTCGGCTAAATCATCGGCAGAATCGGCTAATGCCACATTAATATCAGAGTCACGCTTTTCAGTCTCAGCTTCTTCATCTGCGGATTCATCAATTAAACTATCAATACCATCTAAATCAAAATCATTTTTTCTTCGACTAACGCATCAGCTGCACTGTCATCCCCAGCGTCATCAATTAAACTATCAATATCATCTAAATCAAAATCATCATTTTCTTCGACTAACGCATCAGCAGCACTGT
>NZ_BADY01000206.1:0-862 GCF_000241185.1 Pseudoalteromonas sp. BSi20495 | reverse complement strand
AACCAGCTAAAGTTGAAGCACCTGTAGTGACTGAGCAACCAGCTAAAGTTGAAGCACCTGTAGTGACTGAGCAACCAGCTAAAGTTGAAGCACCTGTAGTGACTGAGCAACCAGCTAAAGTTGAAGCACCTGTAGTGACTGAGCAACCAGCTAAAGTTGAAGCACCTGTAGTGACTGAGCAACCAGCTAAAGTTGAAGCACCTGTAGTGACTGAGCAACCAGCTAAAGTTGAAAAATCAGTACAGCATGTTAAAACCGTCGTTTCGCAAGGATCTGCAAGTGCGCCAATGGCACAACCTACTCCTGTAGCTGATAGCGAAGTAAAACATATCTCTGTTGCAATGGCTCACGACAAACGTGAACTAGTACCCGACAGTGGCTTACGTGCAGGCTCAATCAAACCTGCTGGTCGTGCAAGCTCTGCAATGACTAAAACAATGAGTGCTGATTAGTAACTAACGCTCATTAAAAACGCCCCGCTATGTACTCAATAGCGGGGCTTTTTTGTTTATATGATTTGAATAATTATTAAAGTTTCTTCACGCCCACAATAAGCGATTTATTCACAAAGAGGTAAAGAGACGCTGCGCTTTTAGAGGTAGTAAAAAAGCTAAGTCTTGCTAACTTAAATAAGCCCCGCTAGTAAACCATCGCTTGTGTTTCTCATTTACTCCTCTTTCACTTCTCTTTGTGCAATAGATCTTTAAGTGGTGTTTTATTAGCAAAGAAATTAAATAAACAGAAGCGGTGCTTCTCGTGTAAGCAAGCTTCACGACTTCAGCCGAAATTTAAAACCGAATAAGATTAACCTGTAGACGCACAACTTGTTGGCGTGACGGGCACAAAGCCCGTAAAAAGTAGT
>NZ_BADY01000207.1:0-7540 GCF_000241185.1 Pseudoalteromonas sp. BSi20495 | reverse complement strand
GTAAGTAGTTTGGCTGTTAGAACTCAATCTGTACGAGTGCCCACACAGATGATTGCTTTATATTGTTAAAGAACGTTTTGAGTCGCTTTAGCGCCTCAAGGGATGCGAATAATACACCCTTTATTTTTCGAGTCAATACTTAGTTTTAAACTTTCTTTTGGAAGATTTAAAATCGAAGTTTTATTTAACTCTCTGAGTAGTTCCTGCCTTGCTATGCTTCAGCGTTTCCCGTCTCAGTGGGGTCGCATTATAGGGAGATCCGAAAACAGATCAACCCTTTTTTGAAGAAAACTTGAAATAATATGCTGTTCGCACATATTTGCATCGAAATGGTTACTTTAAACACTAAAAAGGCCCTGATGGGCCTTTTTAAATTAGTTTACTATGAACTTCCACCCAAGTTTACCTTGTTGTTTAGACTCTTGTTGTAGCTCGCTGGCCATTAATGGATGATCCTTTAACCAGTTTCTTTCGAACTTAAGGTCTAACACTTCATTTTTAGCAGTTAACTCAAAATGAGGCACTACATCATCTTGTCTACGCATTGATAAAATAACCGCAATACGTAATAGCCTAACAATGTATTGTGCCAATAAACTATTTATACCGAGAGAGTTAAAGCAGTCTTTTGGAAAGTCAGAACGATGTGCATCTGCTACCGCTACTATTAATTTATGCTCAGACTGTGAAAAACCTGGCATATCGGTATTTTCCAAAATATAAGCAGTGTGTTTATGGTACTGCTTATACTCAATTAGCAATCCAACCTCATGAAGCTGTGCTACTGCTTTTAATAATGGTAGCCCATTTAAACTTTCAATTGGCCAATCTTTATTAATATTTGCAGCTAACTGCACAGCTAAACCTGAAACTCGACACGCTTGTTTTTGATCAACATGATAACGACTCATAAACCCATCAACTGTGCGTTTACGAATATTGTTATTATGAAGCTCTGGCACCATACTATATAAAACACCTTCACGCAGAGCTCCACCCGCTAACCCCATGCTCTCTATTTCAAGAGATTCAAATAACGCAATTAAGATAGCGAGTCCGGATACAAATACCAAGCGGCGGTCTTCACTTAGCCCTGGAAGGTCTAATGCGGCTATAGTGCTAAATGCAATGGCTTGATTTTTTATCGTGTTAAGCTTTTCAAGCGTAAGTAAGTCGTCAAGATTTTGCGCGACCATTATTTCTTGAATTGCTTGGACTGTACCAGAAGCACCTGAAGCAACTTTCCAACTAGCGGCTTTATATTCGGGAGATATTTCGTCAATGACAGTGCGAGCTGCTTTTATTGCCGTATTAAAGTTACTATCACTTAATTGGCAATCTTTAAAGTAGCGTTCAAGATAGGTTACACACCCCATATTGAGGCTTTTATAGTGCAGTGCTTCAAAACCTTTGCCGATAACAACCTCGGTACTAGCACCACCGATATCAATAACAAGCTGTTTGCCCGTGCATGATGAAGTATGAGCAACACCTTTATAAATTGTGCGCGCTTCTACTTCTCCGCTAATTACATTGATATTATGACCAAGAATTTTTTCGGCTTTAATTTTGAAAACATCAGCATTCGTTGCTAAACGCAGTGTTGCAGTTGCAACTATGGTGATATTTTTTTTGGGGATATCCTGTAAGCGCTCAGCAAAAAGAGCAAGGCATTCCCAGCCTCGCTGCATTGCTTCAGAACTCAATACATTTTTTGTATCAAGTCCTGCGGCTAATCTAACTTTTCGTTTAACGCGGCCTATTGTTTGTAGACCACCAGCGATTGATTTAACAATAAGCATATGAAAGCTATTTGAGCCTAAATCAATAACTGCATAAACATTTTTTTGCGGTTTAAGTTGCCCCACCGTTCAAAAACCTCTAGTTACTACTGCTTATACAAACGATCGCTTACGACCGTCCTTTTTGGTAACTATTATTTGGGCGACGTCCGCTGTTATTACTACGGCTACGTGGACCTGTTGAATAGTTGCGCTTTCTTTGAATAATAGGCTGAGTTAAATCATCTAGCAATGCAGTTTTATCGTAATGCGATAAAGGAATGCTGTGCTCTATATATTCTTCAATTTCATGCAGGTTATATGCATATTGCTCACACGCAAAGCTAATTGCATGGCCTGATGCACCAGCGCGGCCAGTACGACCAATACGGTGAACATAATCTTCACAATCGTCCGGTAAATCAAAGTTAAATACATGACTTACTTCTGGAATATGAAGACCGCGTGCTGCAACATCAGTTGCTACTAAAAAGTCCAATTCACCTTTACTAAATTGCGCTAATATAGTTTGGCGTTTTTTCTGATTAACATCACCAGTAAGCATGCCCACACGATGACCGTCTGACTTAAGCCAAGCATAAACGGTTTCACAACTGTGTTTTGTATTTGCAAATACAATTGCCTTTTCCGGCCATTCTTCTTCAATTAAGGTTAATAACAGCTTAATTTTATCTTCTTGCGAAGGATGAAATAGCTCTTCTTGGATGCGTTTACCCGTTTTAACATCAGGTTCAATTTGAACATGTTCTGGGTTTGTCATGTGCTCAAACGCTAATTCTTGTACGCGATACGATAGTGTGGCAGAGAATAATAAGTTTAAACGCTTTGATGTATCCGGCATACGATGAAACATATAACGAATATCTTTTATGAAACCTAAATCGAACATACGATCAGCTTCGTCAAGCACGACAACCTCAATTTCATTAAGGGTGTAACAGCCTTGCTTATACAGATCAATTAGGCGACCTGTAGTACCAATTAAAATATCAACGCCTTTTTCTAGTTGTGCACGTTGTTTTTCGTAATCTTCGCCACCATATACTAAACCTAAGTTAAGATTACAGTGCGGCGCTAAAATTTTAGCATCTTTGTGTATCTGAATCGCAAGCTCCCGAGTAGGGGCCATGATCAGGGCTCTTGGATGTTTACTAGGTGCTTTGCTAGATTGTAATAACCGATGGCACGTGGCAGTTAAAAATGCCAACGTTTTGCCTGTACCAGTTTGAGCTTGGCCCGCGATATCGCGTCCATCACAAATAAAAGGTAGGCATTTTGCTTGAATAGGTGTGCAATATTCAAACCCATTCTCGGTTAAACCGGCAACCACTTCCGGTGCGATAGCAAAGTCTGAAAACTTTTTATCGGTTAAATGTGTCTTAGTCATAGCGTTTAAGCATAACGTTTAAACTTGCAATAAGAAACAAGAGTGTTTAAATACGCACTAAATATTTCGCCTAACTAAATCGGAGAGCGCAATGAGCGAGAAAATAATCCAAATTACTGACGATAGCTTTGAAGCTGACGTATTACAATCTGACAAACCAGTACTAGTAGATTTCTGGGCTGAATGGTGTGGACCTTGTAAGATGATCGCCCCTATTCTTCACGAAGTTGCTGATGAATACGACAGCCGTGTAACTGTTGCTAAATTAAATATTGACCAAAATGCGGGCACACCGCCAAAATTTGGTATTCGTGGTATCCCTACTTTGCTTCTTTTTAAAGACGGCCAAGTTGCAGCAACGAAAGTAGGTGCCCTTTCAAAAACTCAGCTTATCGAGTTTTTAGAAAACAACATCTAACTGTAAGCTAGAACTATAAAAAAGGGCTTTTTGCCCTTTTTTGAATTTATTTTGTATAAAGACTGGACGCTTCGCCAGTGAACTGCTAGTTTATAAAGCCAACTAATCCTTAGTTATATTCAACAAACCTCACTCAACGATCAAAGCGATTTTGAGTATGACAACTGTAATAAAGAACCCACCAATATGCATTTACGCGAATTAAAAGACAAGTCTATAAAAGAACTTGTAAACCAAGCTGAGTCCATGGGGCTCGAAAACGTAGCCCGTTTAAGAAAGCAGGACATTATTTTTGCTATTCTTAAATCACATGCCAAAGGCGGAGAGAACATCTTCGGCGGCGGTGTATTAGAGATTTTACAAGATGGTTTCGGCTTTTTAAGATCATCAGAAGCCTCTTACTTAGCTGGGCCAGATGACATTTATGTTTCACCTAGCCAAATTCGCCGCTTCAGCATGCGTACTGGCGATTCAATCTCAGGTCTTATCCGTCCACCGAAAGACGGTGAACGCTACTTTGCTTTACTTAAAGTAAATGAAGTTAACTTTGATAAACCTGAAAACTCTCGTACTAAAATTCTTTTCGAAAATCTGACTCCGTTACATGCTAACGAACGTTTTCGTATGGAACGCGGTAACGGCAGTAAAGAAGATATTACAGCCCGTGTACTTGATTTAGCATCGCCAATTGGCCGCGGTCAACGTGGTTTGTTAGTGGCTCCGCCAAAAGCGGGTAAAACAATGCTACTACAAAATATCGCGCAATCGATTACACACAATCATCCAGATGCAACGCTTATGGTATTGTTAATTGATGAGCGTCCGGAAGAAGTAACAGAAATGCAGCGCTTAGTTAAAGGCGAAGTTATTGCCTCTACATTCGATGAACCCGCTTCTCGTCACGTACAAGTTGCCGAAATGGTTATCGAAAAAGCAAAACGTTTAGTTGAGCATAAAAAAGATGTTGTTATCTTATTAGATTCAATCACTCGTTTAGCACGTGCTTATAACACCGTTATTCCTTCATCAGGAAAAGTACTTACTGGTGGTGTTGATGCTAACGCACTTCATAAACCTAAGCGTTTCTTTGGTGCTGCACGTAACGTTGAGGAAGGCGGTAGCTTAACAATCATAGCTACAGCGCTTATCGACACTGGCTCTAAAATGGATGAAGTTATCTACGAAGAGTTTAAAGGTACTGGTAACATGGAACTGCACCTTAACCGTAAAATTGCGGAAAGACGTGTATTCCCTGCTATCGACTTTAACCGCTCAGGTACTCGTCGTGAAGAATTACTAACTAAGCCAGATGAGCTACAGAAGCTTTGGATTTTACGTAAAATTGTTCATGACATGTCAGAAATTGATGCGATGGAATTTTTAATCGATAAACTATCAATGAGCAAAACCAACGATGAGTTCTTTGATTCGATGAGACGTCAATAAGAAGCGTCCAAACTCAAAATAAAAAGCGCCTTTTGGCGCTTTTTTAATACCATAAATAACAATTTGACTTATGTGTTAACCTTCATGTATTTTCGAAGAATAGCTTGCAGGTTAAACACTAACTCTTTGATATGTTGCTTATTCCTATTATCTTCTTTTTGTAATAAAGCTCTGTCTAGATCTTTAGCTGCTTGCGCTATTTCATCCAGCCCAAACATTTGCGCTGCACCTAAAATACGATGACTATCTTTTTGTAATGCTTCAAAATCTTCACATATAAAGTGCTGTGTTATAGTCTCATTTTCTAAAGTAAAACTCTGCTTAAAACTAATAACCAAGTCACTCATATCAATATCACTTTGTTCAACTTGTTGTGGCGTTTTAGTGTAACCAAGATACTGAGTTAACGTTTTATAAAATAAATCTTTATCGATAGGTTTGGCTAGATATCCGCTGAACCCTAGTGTTAAATAATCATCCACCTCATGGCTCATTGCATTCGCAGTTAAAGCAAAAATAGGACGTTGAAAACCGCATTGTTGTAATAATTGAAAGGCAGCTCGTCCATCCATCACTGGCATTTGTATATCGAGTAAGACTATATCTGGATCTTCTTGCAAGCATTGTTCAACGGCTTGTTCACCATTTTCAACTGCAATAACTTCGAGTCCTATTGAGCGTAAATAACGACTTATTAGCCTTCGATTATCAGGGTGATCTTCAGCAAGTAAAACCCTCCCACTTAACTGCTTGTCTTTTAAAACTGGAGCTTGTAATTCGGCAAGACCCTGCTCTTTCGAAACTTTTACACACGGTAAAAAGAATGAGAACTGACTGCCTTTCTTATATTCGCTTTGCACACTAATATAACCTCCCATCATAGAGGCTAATTGCTGCGACAAACTCAAACCTAAACCCGTACCACCAAATCGGCGACTAATACTGTTATCAGCTTGGCTAAAGCACTCGAAAATCAGTTTTAATTGTGTTGAGTTCATACCGATTCCGGTGTCTTTAATGACCAATACGACTCCTTGTTCTGTCTTATTTAGAACAATCACTACTTGGCCTGAATGGGTAAACTTGATCGCATTAGCACATAAATTAATGAGTATTTGTTTAACACGAATTAAATCTAATTTTGTGTAGAACTCATCACCAATTTGATTATCTAACACTAAACGTAGGTTTTTTGCTGTCGCTTGAGTAATAAACATAGCGTGTACATCATTTATTAACTGCACAATATCAAAACAAGAAATACTGAGCTCTAATCTGTTTGCTTCTATTTTACTTAAATCGAGCACATCATTAATTAAACTCTTTAAATGATCACTATGGCGTTGAATTATCTCTAATTCATCTTGAAGTTGCTCAGGTTCATACAGTCCGTTAATTAAATCATCAGTTTGGCCTAAAATTGCGGTCAAAGGAGTGCGAATTTCATGACTAATATTTGCTAAAAACTGACTTTTTACATCATTAGCTTCTCTTAATTCTTGCGCCACTGCTTGCAATTCAGCTGTACGCTGCTCAACCTGCTCAGCTAGGTGATGTTTCGCCCGCTTTTCTGCACCACGCCGATACAGTGCCACACCAGTCACAACAACCAAGAATAACAATACAAAAACAAACAAAGTGAGCTGAGAACGCTGAGCCATTTTTAATTCTTGTACTTTGCGATCTTGCTTAAGTTGCTTTATTTCTTGGTTTAATTGAGTTGCTTTGAATTGATCCTGCAATGCAGCCAATGCATTAATAATACTATCGCTTCTCAATAGTCTTAGTTCACCTATAAACTTTTCGTGAAGGATCATTGCACTAGAGTAATTACCTTGGCTTGCTTCAAGTAATGACTTGGTGCCTAAACCATTTCGGATCATCCTCTCACTTTTATACTCGTGGGCAAGCGCTGTTGAACGCTCCAAGCTCACTTTAGCTTTATCGAGTTCCCCTTTTACAAATTGCACCTTTCCCAAAGCATATAGCGCATTAAGCTCCAAACTTTGATTTGAAATTTTAAGTGCAAATTTCTCACCTAATCTTGCTTGTTCATAGGCAACATCCACTTTATTTAAAATTAAGTTAATATTTGCTAAATTGGTGTACTGAGTTGATAAGTGGTTATAGTCATTAACAGATAAATAATAATGCAGTGCTAACTCGTAGTAATGTAGTGCTAAGTCGAATTGATTACTTTCAAAAGAAGCCACACCCATATTGTTATATACTTGGGCAATACCACTTTGATCTCCTAGCTTTTGGTAAACTTGAAGAACATCTTTATAGATAGCGAATGCACTGTCATAGCGCGATAACCGCACATAAACTCCAGCGATATTAAGCAAAATATCAGCCTTATCCTGATCGCTACCTTCAGTTTCATAGAGGCTTTGTACTTTTAAATAATAATCAAGAGTGAGCTTTAAATTATGCATATCAAAATAGGCTAAACCTATATTATTTAATATATTAGCTTGTTCAAGC
>NZ_BADY01000208.1:0-117 GCF_000241185.1 Pseudoalteromonas sp. BSi20495 | reverse complement strand
TTGGGTATAAACCCTGTAGACGCACAGCTTGCTGGCGTATAAAAGCAACGCTTTTACAAAATTCAAACCACACATACATTTACTCCTATATACAAAGCAATGAGAAGCCTTGCTTCT
>NZ_BADY01000209.1:0-275 GCF_000241185.1 Pseudoalteromonas sp. BSi20495 | reverse complement strand
AATGGAATTAGCAGACCATAAAAGATTTACTAAAAATACGAATACAGATGTTTACTTTTGTGACCCGAGTAGTCCGTGGCAAAGGGGAACAAATGAAAATACAAATCGCCTATTAAGGCAGTACTTCCCCAAAAAGACAAGTCTACATGGCTTTGACCAAAGTTATTTAGATAAAATCGCTAATAAACTAAATAATCGACCAAGAAGGATATTAAACTATTTAACTCCTAATGATATGATTAAAAACCATGTTGCACTGACCACTTGATATCACC
>NZ_BADY01000210.1:0-222 GCF_000241185.1 Pseudoalteromonas sp. BSi20495 | reverse complement strand
GCTATTTTAAAAACTACGTTTTTACACGCCAGCAAGCTGTGCGTCTACAAGTGAGTTTAACCACGGCGTTAAATTTTATCTGTAGGCGTAGAGCTTGCTCACGCGAGAAGCTATTTTAAAAACTGCGTTTTTACACGCCAGCAAGCTGTGCGTCTACAAGTGAGTTTAACGACAGCGCTAAATTTTATCTGTAGACGTAGAGCTTGCTCACGTGAGAAGCGT
>NZ_BADY01000211.1:0-171 GCF_000241185.1 Pseudoalteromonas sp. BSi20495 | reverse complement strand
AATAACAAAGACACCCATCCTAAATTTTGCACTCAGACACCCGTATCCCTTCCAAAATACCAATTAAAACAACATTAAACTCTTTTTTATATGCTGAGTAAAAGTACAGCAATAGATTGAACCAAAATAGGAACTCAGCTATGGTTTGTTTATTAATAAAAAATAAAAAAC
>NZ_BADY01000212.1:0-125 GCF_000241185.1 Pseudoalteromonas sp. BSi20495 | reverse complement strand
CGCGTCTACAAGTAAAACTCACCGCTGCACTTTGGCAGTAGACGTAGAGCTTGCTCACGTGGAAAGCGCAGCTTTTAATATCTTTACTCATTTTAAAAACTGTGTTTTTATACGCAAGCAAGCTT
>NZ_BADY01000213.1:0-168 GCF_000241185.1 Pseudoalteromonas sp. BSi20495 | reverse complement strand
TTTTATTAATCCGTAATATTAAATTAGTTATTATTTAGTAAGTCCGTAAACTTGTGTTGTTAAAACGCAAAAAAAGCCATGATAGGAGTAAACCTAACATGGCTTTTTTGTACTGTCGCTATTTTATATCATGCTTTAATAGGCACTTTATTAATAAATTTTATAAAG
>NZ_BADY01000214.1:0-102 GCF_000241185.1 Pseudoalteromonas sp. BSi20495 | reverse complement strand
CCAACCCAATCTTTAAATCCAAACTCCGAGCTTATTCATCAGCTGTAGACGCTGAGCTTGCTCGCGTGAGAAGCGACAGCTTCTAATTCCGATATAACTGAT
>NZ_BADY01000215.1:0-16567 GCF_000241185.1 Pseudoalteromonas sp. BSi20495 | reverse complement strand
TTGCGGTTAAAGTTAAACTTTATCTCGCTGGGGCTGCGCATGTTACGCTTTTTTATTTTTTATCAACACTTAAATTTAAACTTTCTAAAAAGATTCAATTTAAGTTTTACTTAACACCCTGAGTTGTTCGTGTCTCGCTATGCGTTGCTGTTTCCCCTCTCAGTGGGGTCGCATTATAGTGAGATCCGAAAACAGATCAACCCTTTTTTGAAGAAAACTTGAAATAATGTGCTGTTCGCTGACTATTTGAGCTAAACAGGTTAAAAACACAACATAACTAGCAAAACATTAACAAAAAAAGGCACTTTCAGTTTTCTTATTGTCTAAAAGTGCGCTTAAGCGATCTTCATATAAAGGCTTACACCCCAAATGATCAACACGATCGTTAATGAAAGTGTTACGGCTGCAGATCCCATATCTTTGGCTCTGCCTGACAATACATGTAATTCTGTACTTACTCGATCAGTTAATGCTTCGATGGCAGAATTTAGTAATTCAACTATTAGTATAATAAGCAATGAGCTTACTAGGACTGCCCAATGTAATAATGATGAGGCAAGCCAAAATGAGATAGGGAATAATATAAGGCTTAGGAGTAGCTCTTGTCTAAATGCTGCTTCTTCTTTAAATGCAGCTTTAAAGCCAAGGTAGGAGCAATAACTTGCTTTAAAAACACGCTTAAGGCCTAAGCCATTTGGTTTTAATACATCTTTCATTAATAAACTCTATGAATGAAGGTCAAAATAAAGCCCCGCACTGCGAGGCTTTTTATTTACGCTACGCCGTATTGATCACGGTAAGCTTTAACTGAGGCTAAATGCTCGTCCATCGTTCCTTGGTTTTCAAGGTAACTAATAAGATCAGCTAATTTTACAATAGAGATCACTTGGGTATTAAAGTCACGTTCAACTTCTTGAATAGCTGATAACTCGGCTTTACCTTTTTCTTGGCGATCTAATGCTATTAATACACCGCTAAGATCTGCGCCATTTTGTGCAATAATTTCCATTGACTCACGAATAGCAGTACCTGCGGTTATTACATCATCCACCAGCATTATTTTGCCGTTGAGTTCTGAACCTACTAATGTGCCACCTTCACCGTGTGCTTTTTTCTCTTTACGATTAAAACAGTAAGGTACATCTTTATCATGGTGATCTGCTAATGCAACTGCCGTTGTTGTCGCTATTGGGATACCTTTATAGGCAGGTCCAAATAATACATCGTACTCTATCGCTGAATCTTCTAATGCTAATGCATAAAAACGTCCTAAACGTGCTAAGTCACGACCTGTATTAAACAAACCGGCATTAAAAAAGTAAGGACTTATGCGCCTTGACTTTAAAGTAAACTCACCAAATTTTAATACCTGCTTCTCTAGAGCAAATTCTATAAACTCTTTTTGATAATCTTTCATATCTAGTGGCCTACCTATTTATGCTAATGCTTGCTTTTGTACGTCAATGATTTCACGAATAGAATGTTTAGCTAAAGTAAGTAACTCATCTAGCTCATCAAACGAGAAAGGTTCGCCTTCGGCTGTACCTTGAATTTCAATAATCTTACCTGTTTCAGTTAAAATTACGTTCATATCAGTCTCTGCTGCTGAATCTTCAATGTATTCTAAATCGCTAATTGCTTGGCCTTTGTAAATACCAACTGAAATAGCTGCAATCATATGCTTAAGTGGGTTTGAATTAATCATACCCTTTGCACGCATGTGCGTTAGTGCATCAACAAGTGCAACACATGCACCACTTATAGAAGCAGTACGTGTACCGCCATCTGCTTGGATTACATCACAGTCAATGGTGATTGTGTTTTCGCCAAGTGCTTTTAAATCAACGGCCGCACGAAGTGCACGTGCAATTAAACGTTGAATTTCCATAGTACGACCGCCCTGCTTACCACGTGCAGCTTCTCGAGCATTACGCGTATGCGTTGCTCGCGGTAACATACCGTATTCAGCATTGATCCAACCTTTACCCTGACCTTTCATGAAACGAGGAACGCCCGATTCGACAGTAGCTGTACAAAGTACTTTGGTGTTACCAAACTCAACAAGTACTGAGCCTTCAGCATGCAAAGTATAATTACGTGTAAATGTAACAGGTCTAATTTGGTTAGGTGTTCTTTCGCTTGGACGCATTGACGATCCCCTTAATTCAGAATTTGCGACATTATAAGTGTATGTGGGTATAGATACCATGCTGATTTAAATAAATAGCTGTATGCAAAATATTCAGTGTATTAAATTTTCCCTAGAGCTTAAGCAGTGTTACGGTATAATCATCATAATATTGTATTTATAAATTTAGGAAAATATCCATGATCCACAGTATGACAGCTTATGCGCGTCGCGAAATAAAAGGCGATTGGGGAACTGGCACTTGGGAAGTTCGTTCAGTGAACCAGCGTTACCTTGAAACATTTATTCGTGCACCAGAGCAATTTCGTGGCATGGAACCGGTTATTCGTGAGCGTTTACGCAAACACTTACAACGCGGTAAAGTTGAGGTTTTTTTAAAGTTTGTAGCAAACCCTGCTCATGTTGGGGAGCTATCAATTAACCAAGCTCTGGCTGAGCAACTTATAAATAGTGCTAAATGGGTTCAACAACAAAGTAATGGCGACATTAACCCTGTTGATATATTACGTTGGCCTGGCGTTATGGAAGCACAAGAACTTGATATGGATAGCGTTAATACAGCGCTAATTGTTGGTCTTGATCAAGTAATAGAAGATTTTAAATCAGCACGTGGCGATGAAGGTGCAAACCTTGAAGAAATGATAGCAATCCGCCTTGATGCAATTCTAGAGCAAGTAGAAATTGTAGAAACGCATATGCCTGAGATTGCTAAGTGGCAGCGTGAAAAACTGGCTCAAAAGCTAGAAGACTTAACAGCAAACATTGACGAATCACGCCTTGAACAAGAACTTATTTACCTTGCGCAAAAACAAGATGTGGCTGAAGAATTAGATCGCTTAAAGTCTCACGTTAAAGAAACTAAAAAAATCCTTAAAAAAGGAGGCGCATGTGGTCGCCGCTTAGATTTTATGATGCAAGAATTTAATCGTGAAGCTAACACGCTAGCATCTAAATCTATTAATAGCGATATTACTACTGCAGCCGTAGAGCTAAAAGTACTAATTGAACAAATGAGAGAACAGATCCAGAATATAGAATAATTAATTCTCTCTGCATTATTGAAATATAAACGGCCTTAAATTGGCCGTTTATATTTCATAAGTAATTAACCCAATATATTGTTACCTTTATTTTCTTGCTGATGAATAGTAACAGGCCAGCCGGGATACTGATTACTCGCTTTACCATCTGCCACATCAACTAAAAACTTATATGCATCCATTGTATAAGTTCGCTTTTGAGAATCAAACGTTATAAAACCAAAACCACTGCCTTTTTCATGAGCTTTGACATATCGGTTATTTGATTTACCGACTTCTGGATTACCTACGGCATACACGTAAATTTTATTGCCAAAAGTATCTTTATATTCACCTGTTTCAGCTAACCCATGGGCAGGACGATTTTGGTGGGGCATATTCATTGAATCTGGCTTCCACCACCTTGGCCAACCGGCTGAAATAGCTGGAGTGCAAAAGGCCCAATTGCTATCTCGTTGCTGATTTACCCCATATTGCGATAAAGAACCTAAGTGCGTGTCACCACAAATATGTAATGCCATAGAATCGCGCATTGCGTCGATTGCTCGGTTTCGTGCCGATGCTGGCCAACCACTTGAGTCAAAGTCGTATTTTAAGAAGCGATCAGGTAAAGGTTGATGCGTTGAAATAGCAGCAAACACTGTTTGGCTTAATACTGCTTTTAAATTATGCCCGCGCCAGTCTTTACTCCATTTTTCAAGAAAATCCTCTTGTCGCTTACCCAGTAAATCTAATCCAGGAGGATTAAATGCTGGATTATAAAAAAGCGGATTTTCATTTTGTCCTGTTTCGCCCACGGCTACATTAATGCGCTCAGGGCCACTTTTCCATTGCCTGTCGGCAAGAATTGCAAAACCTACTCCACCGTACAACATGTTGCTAAAATATGAGCTAATACCATTAGTTGGAGTTGGATCGTACGAGTCTGGATGATGATTCAAAGTGGTTTTATGTACCATATTAATCACTCGCGTAGAGTCAATATATCCACCTAATACACTTGCCGATGGGTCTTTTGAAATGTTTTTCATCGTTGCACCACCTTCGCCCCACAAGTTACCTTGCAGTACATCGTGATCATCAGGCAAACAAATGGGAGGTTGATTGCGCATAACCTCTTTAAAAGACCAACCGAATTGATAGAACTTGCGTAAATAATTTAAAATTGCCAAGTTGTCTGGGGTACGAATCACACCGAATCCACCATGACTTTCATAAATTTGATCGCCCGAGAAAAAAACAAGATCTGGGTGTAGTTTTTTGACATTTTGAGCAACAGGTTCGTAAGGAAAACCATAGTCATTTTGACAAGTAAGGGCTGCCATGCGTAATTTATTACCACTTGGGTTTGCTTTTATATTGCCTGAATAAATGTCGGGGGTTTCTGTGCCGTCGGTATGTTTTTCACGGTAAACAACCCTAAAAGGGGTGTCTTGTGTTTCATCCCAATTTATAATCCGAAAAGTAGCTAACCAACCGTCATGATCAATGATCTGAGTGTCAATAGACACCCATTGATTACTACGCTGTACTTGCAGCTCTATTTGCTGATTATCTTGCTCGCCTATTGGCCCGGTGTAAGCGCTCAGCTTCATTACAAAACCTTCATCGCTCAATGTGTCGCTTAGCGAATACATAGTCCAAAGTATAGGACCAAATTTTTGCTCATCAATTACTGAAAAAGCCTCACCTTGCATACTCCAATTACTAAATTTGTAACGTGCGCCTAATTTATCTTCCGGCACATTTTGTGAAGTTACTGATGCAATAGAAAAGTTACTAACAAGCGCCACATTACCTAATAATTCAGATGCTGGGACTAAATGCGCCAGAGTTCCTATTATTGATCCTGATGTACTTAAGCTAGCAACTAACTCCAAGGCCATTGCACCCGACTGCGGCATGCCCGTTAAACTTAAAGTAATCTCGTGATTATCTATCGGTGTAACTAGAGGTGTTGTGTTATTACCTAAAACTAAATGATTATTTTTGATACCAAGGTCGTAACCTTCTTGTATAAAACAGTTACTACGGTATTCGTTTAATTCACTTTTTGCTCCGAGGCGAATACCTGCGCCCCCATCTTTACTATTTTGCTCTAAGCGTGAAACTTGAACCGACATTGTAAAAGCTTGATCAAGATGAGCTATTTGGTGCGTTAGGGAGTGAACACTTCGATTACCTCCTCTTGTTATGCACTCAGCAGCGCCGTTAACAACACGCCAATCCTCCATCGGGTTAGCCCAATATTGCTTACCAAGCCACACTCTATTATGCGTTTTATGCCAGTTATCACGGTGAGGTTTAGTGCCGGTGGTAATTGTAGAGGTTGCAGCACCTAAAGTATTCTTGCAACCAGAAACGCCAGTAGCAACAACACCTGCAGCTAATATTTTAAGTACTGACCGGCGAGATATATTTTTATCCATAGTTTGCTCTCTACATATTGATTATTGTTAACAATAAACCAACTATAATGTTTTTTTAATAAAAGATCATGCCTTTATTTTCTGAATTTCATTGGTTTTTTGTTGCTTAACTAAACCATTTAGGTGCTGTATTACGGCACTCTTTTAGTATTACTAACGATCGTAATTTTATTTAAAATGCAACTTAGCAAAATACTCTCGACCTAACTTGAGCACTAAGAGCTAATTAAAGTACAATACAGTTAATTAAAGGCTTGGCTTACTTGTAACCCAAGCCTATTTATTTTTAGGTAGAGAAAGACATGGCACAAACTCGCGGTAACTTATTTATTTTATCAGCGCCTTCTGGTGCTGGTAAATCAAGCTTAATCAATGCGTTATTAAAAAAGCATACTGATATGAAAGTATCGGTCTCGCACACGACTCGCTCTCCTCGCCCCGGTGAAGAAAATAGCGTGCATTATCATTTTGTCTCTACAGATGAGTTTAAAGCGCTAATTGAAAAAAATGACTTTTTTGAATGGGCTCAAGTATTTGATAATTACTATGGCACATCAAAGCAAGCTATTGAGTCGCAACTTGATGCGGGTATTGATGTGTTTTTAGATATTGATTGGCAAGGCGCGCAGCAAGTGCGCAAAATTATGCCAAGCGTACAAACCATTTTTATTCTACCTCCTTCAAAAAAAGAGCTAGAGCAGCGTTTAAATAACCGAGGTCAAGATTCGGCTGACGTTATTGCCGGACGAATGGCACAAGCACAATCTGAAACATCACATTATAACGAGTACGACTTTGTAATTGTGAATGATGACTTTGAGAGCGCACTTGCTGACATAGAAATAATTGTAATGGCTCAACGCTTAACCCTAAAAGCCCAAGAAGATCGTCATCAAGTTTTACTAAATAGTCTGCTTAAATAATTTAAGCCTATTTAAATTAGGCTTAGGCGAGTAAAACTGATAAAAATTGAACACTGGCTATTGGCGAATGTGGCTCCTTGGAGTAAACTACGCCTTTGCTTTTAAATTATTTTTGGAGTGCTGTGATGGCCCGCGTAACAGTTGAAGATGCAGTAGATGCAGTTGGTAATCGTTTTGACTTAATTTTAGTTGCGGCTCGTCGTGCCCGCCAAATTGCTGTTGGTGGTAAAACGCCACTAGTAGACCCTGAAAACGATAAACCAACGGTTGTTGCTTTACGTGAAATTGAATTAGGTTTAGTTGATAGCGCTTCAATGGACTTAATTGACCGTGAAGAACAACAACACCAAGAAGCAGCAGAACTAGCTGCTGTTGCTGCCATTGTTGGTGGCAATCAATAATCGACCTCCCGGTCTGATTTAGCCAACGGCGCAGTATTTCTACTATAGCCGTTGGCAATCCATTCTTTTCATCGTATATTCGTAACTTACCTAATTTACTTCACTAGGGCCTGTTTATCTTTCGAGGTTAAATTTGCAACAGCATGCTTGGTATTTAGGCAAGGCAGAGCCTATGTAGTGTGGTTATTCCCCATGCATAAGCGATAACGCAACATAAGTGCCAAACATGCGCAGCCCGAAGGGTTCTGCCTAGGGGCAATTTACTCTTTGTTGCTCGGTTTTTACTTAGCCCGCTAGGCTAAAAACCTCGCGCCGCGATTAAATCGCCCCTAGATTGAACGAATTTTAATCCTGAAAGGTCAACGGGCCCTAGAACATTGGAGTGTAAATGTATCTTTTTGAAGGTCTTAAAAAGAAAATTTCTGAATACTTGCCTGCTGCAGATGTAGAGCTGGTACAAAAATCTTACGTGGTAGCCCGAGAGGCCCACGAAGGACAAACTCGCTCAAGTGGCGAACCTTATATTACTCACCCTGTTGAAGTAACTCAAATTCTTGCCGGCATGCATCTTGACCATGAAACGCTCATGGCCGCGTTAATGCACGATGTAATTGAAGATACTGATTTTAGCCAACAAGATTTAGCTGAAATTTTTGGTGAAACGGTTGCTGAATTGGTTGAAGGTGTAAGTAAGCTCGATAAGCTCAGCTTTAAAGATAAAAAAGAATTCCAAGCCGAAAACTACCGTAAAATGATTATGGCTATGACTCAAGACATACGAGTTATTTTAATCAAGCTTGCTGATAGAACGCATAATATGCGTACATTGGGTGCTCTTCGCCCCGATAAACGCCGCCGTATAGCACGCGAAACGCTAGAAATATACGCGCCGATAGCAAACCGTTTAGGTATTCACGACATTAAAAATGAGCTTGAAGATTTAGGTTTTCAAGCTCTATATCCTATGCGCCATCGTGCACTTAAATCTGAAGTTGCAAAAGCACGTGGTAATCGAAAAGAAGTTATTTCAAATATTCAAAACGAAATTGAAGCACGCCTTGAAGAGTCAGGCATAAAAGCGACGGTATCGGGCCGCGAAAAGCACCTTTATAGTATTTATAAAAAAATGCTTAATAAAGAACTGTTATTTAACGAAGTCATGGATATTTACGCGTTTAGAATTGCGGTTGACTCTATGGATACGTGTTATCGCGTATTAGGTGTTGCTCACAGCCTTTATAAGCCTATTGAAACGCGCTTTAAAGACTATATTGCAGTGCCTAAAACCAATGGCTATCAGTCACTTCATACTTCTTTAGTTGGCCCACACGGCATACCTGTTGAGATTCAAATTCGTACTCACGACATGGATCATATGGCAGACAAAGGCGTGGCCGCACACTGGATGTATAAAAAATCAGGTGATGGCGCGGGCAATACGTCACAACAACGTGCTCGCCAATGGATGCAAAGTTTATTAGAGCTTCAGCAAAGTGCTGGCTCATCATTTGAATTTATAGAAAATGTAAAAACTGAGCTATTCCCTGAAGAAATTTACGTATTTACGCCAGATGGCCGAATCGTTGAATTACCAATGGGCGCAACAGCTGTTGATTTTGCATACGCTGTACATACTGACGTTGGAAATACGTGCGTAGGGGCAAGAGTAAATCGCAAACCTTACCCTTTGAGTAAAGCGCTTGATACCGGCCAAACAGTAGAAGTAATTACTAGCTCTGGGGCTCACCCAAATGCAACTTGGCTAAACTTTATTGTTACCGGTAAAGCACGGTTAGGCATTCGTAACTACCTTAAGAGTCAGCATCACGAAGAAGCGCTGTTATTGGGTAGGCGTTTACTCGACTCCGCACTTGGTGAAAATAAGTTCGACAGTATTCCTGATGAGAATATAGCGCGAGTACTTGAAGAACATGAACTTTCTACACTACTTGAGTTACTAGTAGCAATAGGCTCTGGTAATCTGATGAGCATGTTAATTGCTAAACGCTTATTACAAAACGAAAACGATGATTTAACAGACATTACCAACCAAGTCAAAGCAACCATTATTGGCACCGAAGGTATGTTAGTTAATTACTCTAAGTGTTGCCGCCCTGTACCTGGAGATGCAATAACTGCACATATAAGCCAAGGCAAAGGATTAACTGTTCATCGCCAGGAATGTAAAAATATTCGCGGCTGGGAAAGTGAGCGCTCTAAATACTTAGTTGTAAAGTGGGACGATAATCCAGAGAAAGAATATATCGCAGCCCTTAGAGTCGAGATTATTAATCATCAAGGGGCGCTTGCAAAGTTAACCAATGTTGTTGCGACTACCCAAGCCAATATTGTGGAAATAGCCACTGATGAAAAAGAAAGTAATTTATACGTGATAGATTTAGGGGTTACCGTTAAAAACCGTATCCACGTTGCTAACATTATGCGACGCATTCGCGTTATGCCTGATGTACAAAAAGTCTATCGTAAAAAATAAAATAGGAAACACATGAATAAAGCATTTATTTCTACCGACAAAGCGCCTGCAGCAATAGGCACATATAGCCAAGCAGTTAAAGTAGGAACGGCTGTCTACTTATCGGGTCAAATACCATTAGTACCTGAGACTATGGAAGTTATTTCGGAAGACTTTGGCGAACAAACACATCAAGTATTTAAAAACATTGCTGCTGTATGTGAAGAAGCTGGGGGTCAGATACACGACCTAGTTAAGGTGAATATTTACCTTACTGATTTATCTAACTTTGCTATTGTTAACGAAGTAATGAGCCAATACTTCAAACAACCATACCCTGCTCGTGCCGCAATTGGTGTGCGTGCGCTGCCAAAAGGTGTGCAAGTTGAGATAGATGGAATAATGGAACTACCTTCAACTAATTAGTATTACCTACGAGCTATGGTCCCAGCTATAGCTCTATTTCTCCATAACCTCGTTTTGTTTTCTTGACTCAAAAGTAAATTTCTAGCAATCTGTTATTATGTAATATACTCAAACTTAACTTAAGTAGTAGAGAAGGATTAACTAGTGTTTAAGCTTGCTCATAATGGAAATATTTTACTTGATGTAAGTAAGCACGCTCCGCCGAGTGCTGCGTTCGTGATTGAAGCTCTCGAAATGTCGACTTTTTGTGACTGTAAAATCGATCATGAAGCCATAAACAACTTCTTCAAAAATAAAAATACTGAGTCAGTTTTAGTTGTTGCAACTAAGTACGATGCCGCAATCAAGATAGAAATTAGCGATGATAAAATGCTAGCTATAGGCGAGCTCACTCTCGCTCAGGGCGGTAAGCAGCTAAGCCTAGATGATGCGAAAAAACACCTTGTTAAAGCTGGAATAGTTCGTGGCTACAAGCAAGTATTTTTAGAACAATTACTAGAAAAACAAGCCGAGCTATCACCTGGGACAATCGTTAAAGGTACTCTCGCCAAAGGGCGGCTTCCAAGTGATGGATTAGCGACAAAATTAGTAACAGTGGTAGAAACCCTAAAAGATCGTTTAAACGCGCCAAAATTAAAAGAAGATGGCAGCGTTGATATGCGTGACTTTGGAAAACTCGCAAGTGTAGAACCTGGTACAGTACTTATTCGACAGCACCCCGCAACCCCTGGTAAAGAGGGCTTCACAGTAGTCGGTGATATACTTACCGCTAAACCTGGTGAAAATAAACAACTGGTCGCAGGTGAAGGCACTGAAATATCAAAATTAAACCCTATGGAATTAGTCTCTACTATTGCCGGCGTTCCTGTAGAAATTAATAACGGAATGCGTGTAGATGATATTTTTACAATATCTGATGTAAATGTGAAAAGTGGCCATATCGACTTTGAAGGCAGTGTGATTGTTACACGAAACATCGATCCTGGTATGAAAATAAACGCAAAAGGCGATATTACTATCTTAGGTACTGTCGAATCAGGGGAGCTTACTGCTGGCGGTAATATCACTGTGAACCAAGGTGTAATTGGCCATCAAAAGCCTGAGGATAAATCGTTATCCTGCAAATTAGTTTGTGCTGGAGATGTCCATGTTTCTCATTCACAGTATTGTTATATAGAAGCAGCTAACATATTTATTGATCGCCAAACTAGCCACTGTGTTATGAAAGCGAAAAAATTACTACAAGTTGGTCAAACAGACTTACCTAAAGGTAAAATTTTTGGTGGTGAAATACTGGATGCTACAACGCTCATTGCTGGTGAAATAGGAAACGAATCAGGCGCAAAAATGGCAATAAATTTAGCAGCTTCAGGCGCTGAAATAACTGCTGACACAGACAATTGCTTTAAAGATTTAGCAAATACAGATCAACAATTAGATACTCTTCAAGCTGCTCTCGAAAAAGCTGATTTAGTTAAAGATATTGATAAAAAGAATCAGCTAATTGCCAAAATTGGCGCTACACAACTGCATTATTGCCAACAGGCTGAACAATTAGAAAAACGCCTTTCGAGCTTAGATCATGAGTTACATGATTTGCTTAGTGATGCAAACCTTGCTGTTAACACTGTTTTGCATTCTGGAGTAGAAATTCATATTTTTAATAAAGTACTCAAAACAATTCGTAATTACCCACCATGCAATGTAAAGTTGTTGAATAATAAAGTAGAAATCGAGTTTAAAACACACTAGAAATGAGTGCAGATACAGGCACTCAAATCAATAGCTCCTCATATACCCTAAAGCAAATCACTTACTGTATCGTAAGTTTTATTTGGCCACACACTAACCTGTACTTGTCCAATATGTTGCTTTTGCAGTAGTAACATAGCCAAGCGCGACTGCCCTATTCCACCGCCAATTGTTTGCGGAAATTTACTTTGTAGTAGCGCTTTGTGCCAATCAAACTCTAAGCGGTCTTCATCTCCAGTAACCCTTAACTGCGCTTTTAAAACTTTAGGACTTACACGTATACCCATTGATGAAATTTCAAAGGCGTCTTCAAGTACTGGATTCCATATTAAAATATCACCATTTAAACCCATGTATTGATCGCATGTAGGCGTAGACCAATCATCGTAATCTGGGGCTCTTACATCATGGATTTTGCCATCACCAAGCGCGCCACCAATACCAATTAAAAATACAGCACCATATTCTTGTGCAATGGCTTTTTCTCGTTGCTTAGCGCTAAAGTCAGGATACATTTTACGTAGCTCTTCACTGTGCACAAACTTAATATCGTCCGGTAAAAAAGGCGTTAAGCCATAAGACTCTCTTACAAAAGCTTCCGTCTCTTTTATCCCTTTATAAATAGATTGAACAGTTTGCTTTAGTGTTGCCAGCGAACGCTCTGTCGTTTCGCTAATTACTTTTTCCCAATCCCACTGATCAACATATACAGAATGAATAGGACTTAATGAATCTTCGTCTGGGCGCAAAGCCTTCATTTGAGTGTAAATACCCTCACCAACACTAAAGCCATAAGTTGCCAGTGTTTTACGTTTCCACTTAGCCAGTGAATGCACCACTTCGTAGCGGCTATCTGTAATCGCTTTAACATTTACAGCAACTGCGTTTTCATGGCCGCTTAAGTTATCTTGCGTGCCGTCGCCAACCTTAGCCAAAATAGGGGCTTGAACCTCAACCAGCCCAAGTTGGGTTTCTAGTTGTTGTGAAAAAAATTGCTTAACTTTACTTATTTGCTGCTGTTGCTGCACATAGTGTGAACTCATAATAATTGGCCTCATTCCCAGTTATTGTTACTTGCTTAATTGATAAAAAGCGATCTAATTAACACCCTTAATGAAGTTAATGTAACCATTTAAAGGATTAATTCAACATCCCATAACAAAAATAGCTTTAACATATAAAAACCATTAATTAAGTGGTATAAAAACCATATATTCGATAATTTCATGAGAAAAATATAATGGAAAATTATTTAATCGATAATCTCGATAAACAGATACTTCATGCGTTAATGGCAAATGCCCGTACTGCGTACGCCGAATTAGCAAAAAGATTTAATGTAAGCGCTGGGACAATTCACGTAAGAATTGAAAAAATGAAGCAAGCAGGGATCATTACAGGCACCCAATTAACGATTAATACTAAACGGCTAGGCTACGATGTGTGTTGCTTTATAGGTATTAATTTAAATAACGCACGTGATTACCCGCAAACGCTTATAAAGCTAGAAGCATTGGAGGAAGTGGTAGAGGCTTATTACACAACAGGTAACTACAGTATATTTATAAAGGTAATGACAAAGTCCATTGATCACTTACAGGATGTGCTGATTAATAAAATACAGGCAATAGAAGCAATTCAGTCAACAGAAACACTTATTTCTCTACAAAACCCAATTAGCCGCACAGTAATGCCTTAACTGTAAAAATCTCGTATAATTGCCGCAAAAAGAGGATAACCATGCAGCAAACTCGCTATCAAAGAATCGAAGACGTACTTTCGCGCCGTCAAACAGACTTAACCGTGTGTTTAGAAGACGTGCACAAACACCATAACTTATCTGCAATAGTACGAAGTGCTGATGCGGTTGGTTGCCATCACGTACATGCTGTATGGCCTGAAAAGCAAAAATGGCTGACAAACAATACCTCAGGTGGTAGTAAAAACTGGCTAGAGACGCATCTGCATAGAAATATTGATGATGCCGTTACTGCAATGCGTGAACGCAATCCAGAAATACAAATATTAGCGACTCACCTATCAGAAGATGCCGTTGATTTTAGGGAAGTAGATTACACCAAGCCAACGGCTATTATTGTTGGACAAGAAAAAACAGGGATCTCAGAAAAAGCCCTAGAATATGCCGATCAAAATATTATTATTCCAATGCAAGGCATGGTGCAATCGCTAAATGTTTCAGTTGCTGCTGCGCTAATATTGTTTGAAGCACAGCGCCAGCGTGAACTTGCAGGTTTATATAATAGAGATATGCTCAGCGCTGAAGTTAAGCACCCGCTTTATTTCGAAGGTTGTCACCCTATTATTGCAAGGCAGTGTAAACAAAAAAAATTACCTTACCCTGCACTTGATGAAAACGGCGAAATAGTCGCTGATGAGCAATTTTGGCAAGCTTTAAAACATACTTGATGCACTTACACTCTGTAAGTACACTTAATCTACATTAAATAATAAAAGTTGAGCCTACTTTGTCTAAACCTAGCTTAAGCCAATACCCAATAACAGAACTTAAAGGGGTTGGTCCAAAAATGGCCGAGCGATTGTTGAAGCTAGGTATTTTAACTGTACAAGATATGCTCTTTCATTTACCACTTCGCTACGAAGATCGCACTCGCTTATACGCAATTAATGAGCTGCTACTTCATAGTCATGTAAGTGTGGAAGCAACAATTGAAACAAGCCAAATCACGTTTGGTAAAAGGCGCATGCTTGTTTGCCAAATCAATGATGGTACTGGCAGGCTAACATTACGGTTTTTTAATTTTACCGCCGCACAAAAAAACGCATTTAGTGCTGGTAAAATAATACGTTGCTTTGGTGAAGTGCGCCGTGGCCGTATTGGCTTTGAAATGAGTCATCCTGAATACAGCATCAGCGATACTTCCAACGAGCAACCAGTAGCGACGACATTAACGCCCGTTTATTCTACAACCGAAGGCTTAAAGCAACTATCGATTAGAGCCTTAAGCGAACAGGCTATTGATTTACTACATAAATACTCAGTAGAAGAACTACTACCTTCACAGTGGCAGCCATCAAGTATGGCGTTAAGCGACGCCTTATTATTACTGCATCGCCCACCAAATGATGTTGATGTAACTGCATTAGAGCAAGGTACTCACCCTGCTCAACAGCGCCTTGTATTTGAGGAGTTACTTGCTCAAAACCTCAGCTTATTAAAAGTACGAGAGCAAGGGCAACAAGTTAAAGCCGTGGCATTAAATCCGGTAAACACATTAGAAAGCCAATTTTTAGAGCTGCTTCCTTTTGCCCCCACAAATGCGCAAAGCCGTGTAGTTGCTGAAATTAAAGGTGACATGCAACACGCGTATCCAATGATGCGTTTAGTACAAGGCGATGTAGGCTCAGGTAAAACCCTAGTAGCAGCACTGAGTGCACTAACAGCCATTGCGCAGGGCTTTCAAGTCGCTTTAATGGCTCCTACTGAAATTTTATCAGAGCAACATGGTGTTAATTTTACAACGTGGTTTAATCAACTAGGTATAACAGTTGCTTGGCTTGGCGGTAAAACAAAAGGCAAAGAGCGCGTAGCTACACTTGAAAAAATAGCCTCAGGTGAAGCGCAAATGATTATTGGTACTCACGCTTTGTTTCAAGATGAAGTTAGATTTAATAACTTGGTACTTATAATTATTGATGAACAACATCGCTTTGGTGTTCATCAGCGTTTATCACTGCGCGAAAAAGGGAAGTTTGGTGATTGCTATCCCCATCAACTAGTCATGACTGCAACACCCATCCCACGCACACTCGCTATGACGGCTTATGCTGACTTAGAAACTTCTGTAATTGATGAGTTACCACCAGGGCGTACGCCAATTACAACAGTAGCACTTCCAGACACTCGCAGAGACGATATTATTGCCCGCGTTAAATTAGCCTGTAATGAGCAAAGCCGCCAAGTTTACTGGGTATGTACACTCATAGATGAATCTGAAGTGCTGCAATGCCAAGCAGCTGAAGACAGTGCACTGCAGTTAAAAGAGGCACTACCTGAACTAAGCGTAGGGCTAGTACATGGCCGAATGAAGTCAGCTGAAAAACAAGCCATAATGAGCGAGTTTAAGGCAGGAAACATACACGTATTAGTAGCCACTACCGTTATCGAGGTTGGTGTGGATGTCCCTAATGCAAGTTTAATCATAATAGAAAACCCTGAGCGCTTAGGCTTAGCGCAGTTACACCAATTACGTGGGCGAGTTGGCCGTGGCGCTACTGCATCGCATTGCGTGCTTTTATACCACGCACCACTGTCTCATACCGCTCAAAAGCGATTAGGTGTACTACGCGATAGTAACGATGGCTTTGTGATAGCAGAGCGCGATTTAGAAATTCGTGGCCCTGGTGAAGTTCTCGGCACAAAGCAAACTGGTTTAGCCGAATTCAAAATTGCAGACTTAACGCGCGACAAACAAACACTTAATCAAGTAAGACCTATCGCGCAGCAAATGCTAAAACAATACCCTCAACATGTGGATCCTCTGATTCATAGATGGCTTGGCAATAAGTCAAACTACGCACAAGCATAACCCTCATTGAAATATATTTTCACTTTTCTGCAGACGTAAAAAAGCCCGACTATTTCTAGTCGGGCTTTCTACAATTTGAAGTCAGCGCGCTACGCAGTAGAATGTCATGGTACCCACAGCGGTGGAGAGCCACAGTGAAATGCTACACTATCTTTGTGTCGGGAGTCGCTGCGCTCGCCCTACGTGATAGCTGTTGAATAAGTGCGCATTAATTATCCGCATTTCACTTTTCTGCAGACGTAAAAAAGCCCGAATCGTTAGATTCGGGCTCTCTACAATTTGAAGCCTGGTAATGTCCTACTTTCACATAGCAAATGCTACACTATCATCGGCGCTGTTTCGTTTCACTACTGAGTTCGGCATGGGATCAGGTGGGTCCAAAACGCTATTGTCACCAAGCAAATAT
>NZ_BADY01000216.1:0-166 GCF_000241185.1 Pseudoalteromonas sp. BSi20495 | reverse complement strand
ACAACCTACATTAATTTAAACACCACACTCAACAAAAACGTAGGTGCGATTTTACATCGCGCTTTTGGTTATATAACCTTAACGCTCACCTAACTCCTGTAGACGCAAAGCTTGCTTGCGTGAAAAGCGCAGCTTTTAATTTGTAGATGGGTTTATTCGCTACAAC
>NZ_BADY01000217.1:0-126 GCF_000241185.1 Pseudoalteromonas sp. BSi20495 | reverse complement strand
TTGGTGACAATAGCGTTTTGGACCCACCTGACTCCATGCCGAACTCAGTAGTGAAACGAAACAGCGCCGATGATAGTGTAGCATTTGCTATGTGAAAGTAGGACATTACCAGGCTTCAAATTGTAG
>NZ_BADY01000218.1:0-101 GCF_000241185.1 Pseudoalteromonas sp. BSi20495 | reverse complement strand
AAAAGCACTCTGGAAGGGGTGGTTGAAATTAGCAGAAATGGTCGAATCTGCCGAATTGTTAATATCAATTCAGCAGACAGAAAAGTTGTGATCAAGAGACA
>NZ_BADY01000219.1:0-1208 GCF_000241185.1 Pseudoalteromonas sp. BSi20495 | reverse complement strand
AGAAGAGCCTGAACTTGAAGAAGAGCCTGCGCTTTTAGAAGAACCTGCGCTTTTAGAAGAACCTGCGCTTTTAGAAGAGCCTGAACTTGAAGAAGAGCCAGCGCTTTTAGAAGAGCCTGAACTTGAAGAAGAGCCTGCGCTTTTAGAAGAACCTGAACTTGAAGATGAGCCTGAAATTGCAGAAGAGCCTGCGCTTATAGAAGAGCCTGAACTTGCGGCAGACCTAGATGATTTTTCAGATACTTCAGAGACCTTACTTGATCCAGAAGATGCACTAGAAGAATACAATGATGACGAACTAAAAAGTGTTGATGAACTCTTAAATGAGTTACAGCAAGTAGAAGATGATTATATTGAAACGCCAGAGTGGTCTTTAGAAGATTTAGATAATGATATTGAAGAAGTTGAAATTGATTTAGGTGATGATCCATTAGCAGATGATGCAAGCACAAATCGATTACCTGAACATTCAGATACCAATATGGTAGTGAGTGATGAAAATTCAGACGAATATACTGAATTAGATATAGACGAACCTTACTCAGGTGCTACTGATGAACAAGATGTTGAGTCTACGCAAGATATTGATTTAAAATCTGAGACTAAACAAGTTATAGCAAGTCAAACTGAACAAGATTTAGCGAGTGCACTTGCGCAAGGAAGCGATTTAGATAGCCTCGAGGATGATTTAGACGATGAGCTGTTACTCGATAATGACTTTACTGAACTTGATAAAGATCTAGCAATTGATGCTGAACTACAAAACAGTCAAATAGATGAAAATCTTAACGAATTCGATAACGATGAATTACCGACAAGCTTAGATGATGATATTACGGTTAATGAATCTGAAATTCCAGAGCTTGAAAAAACTCAACCTTTAGAACCTGACGACGAATTGTTACTTGATAATGATTTTACTGAGCTTGATACAGATCTAATCAATGATGATGAATTATCACTAAATTTAAATGACGAACCAAAACCCTCATTACCGAGTCAAACAGAGCAAAATTTAGCGAATGCACTTTCAACTGAAAATGATTTAAATAGCTTAGATGATGATTTTGACGATGAATTATTGCTTGATAATGACTTTACGGAGCTTGATACAGATAGCGATGAATTACCGATAAATTTAGATGATGCTAGTACGGTTAATGAATCTGAAACTCCCGAGCTTGAAGAAACTCAACCTACAGAGCCTG
>NZ_BADY01000220.1:0-205 GCF_000241185.1 Pseudoalteromonas sp. BSi20495 | reverse complement strand
CGCCCACCACTTTCATGTTTTCATACGCTTTTAAGTGTAAGAAAAATAAACCGATGGAAATCGGTTTTTTTATGCCTCAATTTATACGCTCTGCTTAGAGTTTAAATAAGCAATCTATGAAAGTGGGTGCATAGCTCAGCTGGATAGAGTACTCGGCTACGAACCGAGCGGTCGGAGGTTCGAATCCTCCTGCGCCCACCACTTT
>NZ_BADY01000221.1:0-387 GCF_000241185.1 Pseudoalteromonas sp. BSi20495 | reverse complement strand
CACACTGGGAAGGTGTAAAAACAGTGGGTGTTATTGTTTCTTATAGAAAAGAAAAAGGTAAATTAAGCAATGAGTTATGCTATAGATACTATATTAGTTCAGCGAATTTAACAGCGGAAGAACTCGCGAGAGGAGCACGACAACATTGGCAAATAGAAAATGGATTACATTGGCGTTTAGATGTAGGATTTAAAGAAGATGAGTGTCGAATTAGGCGCGAAGGTGCAGCACCTGTATTTGCGGGGCTGAGACACATCGCATTTAATCAGCTAAAAGCAGAAAAAAGCTTTAGTAAAGGCATGCCCGCAAAACAGAAAAAAGCTATGCGCAGTACAGCCTACCTTGAAAAGGTACTGAACGCATAGACTTTTTTCATGCTCTTGCCCT
>NZ_BADY01000222.1:0-185 GCF_000241185.1 Pseudoalteromonas sp. BSi20495 | reverse complement strand
TTACTTACTTGCGGTAAAAGCAAACCATAAAAGGCTACTGTCACAAATAGAAGATGTGTTATTACCTGAGGTAGCACGACAAGCATCTGATGGGCTCTTGTTTAACAAAGCCGATTATCAAAAAAATAGAGAAGAATTTAGGTGCTGTGCAGTGAGCCATAACGTGAGCGGTTTATCAGAAACGA